>CAYRCM010000062.1:0-25000 GCA_964422715.1 uncultured Myxococcales bacterium
CCGTTCGATTTCGGCCCCCCCGACGCGGCGGGACCCGACGGCGCCGGCCCCGATGTGCCGCCGGCCGACCTGCCGCCGCCGGCCGACGTGCCGCCGGCCGACACGCCGGTCCCCGATCTGGCCCCGCCCGACCTCGGCCCGCCCGATTTCGGCGCGCCCGACGCGCCGGCGCCCGACCTCGGCCCGCCCGACGTCCCCCCGGCCGACCTCGGCGGGGCCGACGAGGCGGGCGGCGACACGACCCCGCCGAACCCGCTCTGCGACAACATCGAAACCTGGCGCGACTACTACGGCGGCACGCCGACCTGCATCGACGAATTGCCGACCGAGCACTACGACGCCCAGTTCTGCGAGTTCTACCTGAACGGGTTTGGCCACGGCTACGAGGCGCACTACGGCATCCCGTTCCGCTGGCTCGAAGCCTACCTCTCGGTCGCGGCCCAGGAAGGCACGCTGCTGCGCGTCGGGCAGTTCACGCGCTACACCGATCTCGCCGACGGTTCGAGCCACGAACGCTTCACGCTCGCCCAGGAAATCGAGCCGGCCTACTGGCAGACGGGCTTCAACTACCTCAACACGGCCTACCAGCAGGGCCAGAGTTACGAGTACCGCATCGACGCCTACGCGTTCTTCATCGACGTGCGCCGCCCGACGGGCACCGTCGTGCGCCTCTGGCAGAGCCACTGGGGCCAGAACTACACGTGGGACGACGCCTTCGCGCTGCCGACGACCACCGTCTACATCCCGTACGGCAACGTCCAATACGCCAACGATGCCTCGGTCGTCTTCGAGGTGCGCAACAGCTGCCTCTAGGGCGCTCGCCGTCGGCCTGCGCGCGCCCAGCGGTGTCCCCCCGTCGCCGAAATATGGTAAGGATGCACAGGCCCGCGCGGTTGCGGGTTCGACCGGCTCTCGGGAAAGAGGCTCGATCATGAGACGTCGTATCGTTCGTCCGCTCGCAGCGTTCGCCTTCTTCGCGCTCGTCGCCGGTTGCGGCGGCGGCGACGACGGCGGCCCCGCCACCCCCGACGGCGGGAGCCCGGCCGACACCGCCGACACGGCCACCCCGCCCGACGCGACGCCCGACACGACCCCCGACGTCGCGGCCCCCGACGCCCCGGCCCCCGATGCCGGCCCGCCCGACGCCGCGCGTCCCGACGCCACGCTGCCCGACCTGCCGGCGCCCGATGCGCCGCAGTCCGATGTCGCCGTGCCCGACACCCCCGGGCCCGACGCCGCGCTGCCCGACCAGGTCGGCGACACGGCCGCCCCCGACGCGCTCGCTGACGCCGGCGGCGACGCCGCGGGCCCCGAAGTCACCATCCACCCCGAACTCTGGACCGTCGGCGAAGTGCTCGCCACGTACAGCAACGGCCTGCTCGCGCGCCTGCAAACCGAAAACGGCCCCGTCGACGTGCTGCGCCTCGAAGGCGACCACGTCGAGATGGGCTACCAGTACGGCCGCCTCGTCGGCCAGGCGGTCGTCGATCTCTGGTGGACCTTCATGCACTCGCTCGCGGCCGAACTGCCCGACGTCGTCGAGACCCCCGAGCAGGCCGACCAACTGCTCGGCTTCTTCCTCGACCAGGCCTGGGCCAAGATGGAAGGTCACGTGGCGCCGCGTTTCCTCGAAGAATACGACGCCATCAGCGCGGGCGCCGAAGACGCCGGCGTCGACTGCAACTGCGGCGCGCCGCGCGGGGTCGGCCAACTCATGCAGCGCATGGTCACCATCCTCGAAGTCTCGCAGACGCGCGCGTTCGGGGCACTCGGCGACGACCCCGAGGTCGCCATGCGTTTCCTGCAAGACGGCCGCTCGCAGGAACTCGCCGACTACTACGCCACGGGCAAGAAGAGCGCCGCGCTGCCCGAAATCGAGCCGCCGCGCCGCGGGGCCGGCCGCGACCTCGCCGTCATGGCGCAGTGTTCGTTCTTCGCGCTCTGGGGCAACCGCACGGTCGACGGCCACATGCTCGCCTCGCGGGTGCTCGACTGGAGTTCCGACACGGGCATCGCGGCCTACAAACTCGTCACCGTCTACGTGCCGCGCGAAGGCCACCCCTACGCCACGATCGGCTACCACGGCTGCCCCATGGCGGGCATCTCCGAAGAGGGGCTCGCCGTCGGCATGGTCGGCTCGAGCAGTGTCCTCGAACGCATCGACGCCGCCTCGGGGCTCTTGAAGATGCGCGAAGTGCTCGAAGTCGCAACGAGCCTGCAAGACGCCTACGCCTACCTCACGAACGATGTCGGCGACGGCCTCAACCGCCCGAACTCCATCGGCGCCAACGTCGTGGCCGTGTGGGGCGACCCGCGTGGCGGCGGTGCGGCCGCCGAAGCCGTGGCCATGGAGATGAACGGCGCCATGACGAGCGCGTTCTACGGCCAGCCCTATCCCGACTGCTCGGCCGACGCCCTCTGGATCGAGTTCGACGAAGAAGGCTGGTTGCGCCAGACGGTCACGAACGCCGACGACCCGACCCGCGCCAACCTCGAAGCCGATGCCCACGAAATCGACATCGACGGCAACATCCGCACCTTCCAGGTCGACGAATTCGGCGACTTCGTGCTCGTCGACGGCCAGTACGTCGACGACCCGGCCGGCCAGCCGCTGCGCACGGGCTATCCGCTGCCCTGCGCGCTCTTCCGCGGCGACGAGGCGCTCGGCTACGGCACGCGCCGCTATCAGGAAGCGGCCAACGGCCCGCAGCGGCAAAACGGCAGCGTCATGGTGCAGTCGGGCTCGTACCGCGGCCGCTACATGCCCATGCACGACATGGTGCTCGCCTACGAGCACGGCACGGCCTACGACGGCGAAACCGTCGACATCCCCGACAACGGCGGGCTCCAGGTCCCGATCGGGCTCACCGAGGGCACGGCCATCGCGAGCGAGGCCGCCATGGATTCCAACATCATGTCCGTCGTCTACGACGCCACGGCCCTCGAATTCGCGGTGGCCTACGAAAGCGGCAGCGGCGAGACCTGGTTGCCGGGCTCCATGAACCCCTACGTCTACTTCCGCCTGAACGACCTCACGCACCCCTGGTAGGCCCGCGGCCGCCGCCTCCCGCGGCCCGCACCCTGGCGCCGCGCTCCCCTCCGCTTGCATCGGCCGCCCGCCCACGGTATCCGTGGGATCGCCGGCACTCGTCCGGGGGAGGGCAGTCATGACGGCACCCGCGTCCATCGCCGCAGCCGCCGCACCGCACGCCATCAAGCAGCCGTTCGGACTTTCGCCGCGCATCCAGTGGCTGCGCGACTACTACTTCCGCGGCGTTGCGCGGCCCTGGAACAACCAATTCACGGCCTGGACCACGGGCACCCCGTGGGACGTCGTCTACGACGAACTCACCTACTACATCGTGCCCGAGACCTACGCGTTCCTGCAGGTCTTTCGCACGTCGGCACGCCAGGCCGCGCGCCCGGTGCCGCTGCCGGCCGACTTCTGGTCGTGGAGTCTCGTCGAGCGGCGCGCCTGGTTCATCGCCGAAGTCATGGTGCACCGCGTGCCGCAGGAAATGCTGCCGGGCGATCTGCTCGCCGGCGCGCGCTTCAACATCCTCGCCTCGCGCTGCTGGAACCGCCGCGAAGCCGAAGCCCGCGACCGCCAGATCCTCGGGACCTGCGGCGTGCGCGAGGCGACGTTCTGGTTTCACCGCCACGGCTACGGCAATGCCGGCGCCACGAGCGGGCACCTCATCCCCGACCATGCCCGCGCCCTGGCCATCGGCTGGCAGGGCATCCATCGCGATCTGACCGAACGCCACGCCGCGCTCGGTTTCCTCGAACGCCAGGGGCCGCGCGGCCAGCAGCTGCGCGCCATGCGCACGGCGGCCACGATGGCCCGCGATCTGGCCGCCGAATACGCGGCGCTCTGCCGCCGCCTCGCCTCGAGCGAAGCCGACCCGAGCCGCCGCGCCGAACTGCAGCAAATCGCGCGCAACCTCGACCGCGTGCCCTGGCAGCCCGCCGAGACGTTCTGGGAAGCGGTGCAGGCGCTCTGGCTGAACCACATGCTCGTCATGAGCGACGAAAACTACCCCGGCCCGGGGGTCAGTTTCGGCCGCATCGACCAGATCCTCTACCCGTACTGGCAGCGTTCGCTCGCCGCCGGCATGGACCGCGAATTCGGCAAGGAAATCCTGCGCTGCTTCTGGATCCACGCCAACACGGCCTACGACGCCATGATCCAGGTGGGCGGCAACCAGGGCATCACGGCCGGCTTCGGGCAACTGCTCTGCCTGTCCGGCCGCGGCCCCGACGGCCGCGATCTCACGAACGACCTCACCTACGCCATCCTCGAAGTCATCGACGAGTTGAGCCCCATCCTCGAACCGAAGCCGAACGTGCGATTGCACCGCGGCAGCCCCGAGGCGCTGCTCGACCGCGTCGTCGACATGCTCGCCGAGAGCCAGGGCGCCCCGTTTCTGCTGAACTTCGACGAACGCGCCATGGCCGGGCTGCTGCGCCAGGGGCGGCTCACCGGGGCGACCGAGCACATCCGCCCCGACAACGTGCACGACTACGCCGCCGTGGGCTGCCTCGAAAACACCATGGTCGGCAACGACCGCTCCGGCACGGTCGACGTCAACGTCAACCTGCTCAAGGCCGTCGAATTGACGCTCACGGGCGGCCGCGATCTGCTGGCCGCGCGCGACCCCATCACCGGCAAGGCCGACCCCATCCGCCAGGACGGCCCGGCCACCGCGGCGCCGGCCCGGCTGCGCACCTGGAACGATTTTTGGGCCGCCTACGTCACCCAGACGCGCCACCTCATCCGCCGCGCCGTGGCGCTCTACGAACGCTCCGAGGCGCTGCGCGCCCAGTATTCGCCGACGCCGTATCTGTCCTGTCTCGTGCGCGGCTGCGCCGAGAAGGGCCTCGACATCACGCGCGGCGGTCCCGAAGTGAACGCCGTCACGGTCGAGGCCGTCACGTTCGCCACCACGGTCGACGCGCTGCTCGCCATCCGCACGCTCGTCTACGAAGAAGGCCGCTGCACGCTCGCCGAACTGACGCAGGCGCTCCGCGACAACTGGCAGGGCCACGACATCCTGCAAGCGTTCGCGAAGTACCGGACACCGAAGTACGGCCGCGACGACGACCTTGCCGACGCCCTGGCGCTGCGCGTCATGCAAGTCTGGACCGACGAAGTCTGGAAGCACCGCACGCGGACCACGGGGCGCCAGTTCCGGCCCGGCATGCTCAGTTGGAACTACTGGGTCGGCGACGGCTACGTGCTCGCCGCGAGCGCCGACGGGCGCAAGCAGGGCCAGTTCCTCTCGAACGCCATCTGCCCCTCGAACGGCGCCGACATCCTCGGCCCCACGGCCAACGTCAACTCGGTCGGCAAGGCCATCGGCGGGCGGGCCGGAGCCGGTCAGCCGGGCGACTTCGAGGGCCTCGTCAACCTGCTGCCGAACGGCGCGTCGCACACCATCACGTTCGGCCCCACGCTGCTCCGCGATCCCCACAATCGCCAGAAGTTCAAAGCATTCTTGCGCGCCTACGCCGAAAACGGCGGCACCGCGTTGCAGATCAACCTGCTCGACGCCGAACTGCTGCGCGAGGCCCAGCGCCACCCGCAGGACTACCGCCACCTGCTCGTGCGCGTCACGGGCTACAACGCCTACTTCACGAGCATTGGCCGCGAGTTGCAGGACGAAATCATCGCGCGCGAAAGCCATCGGAGCCGTTAGATGACCCGTGCAAGCGCCGGCCCGTCGCCAGCGGGCCCCGAGACCGACCGCGAGCTGCGCGGCACGGTCCTGAACATCCAGCGCATGTCCACCGACGACGGTCCGGGCATCCGCACGACGGTGTTCCTCAAGGGGTGCAGCCTCGCCTGCGCCTGGTGCCACAACCCCGAGAGCATCGCGCCCGAACCGCAACTGCTCTGGAACGAGTGGAAGTGCATCGGCTGCGGTCGCTGCCACACGGTCTGTCCGCAGCGCGCGCTCTCGGCGGGTGCGGCCGGCATCGCCATCGACCGGCGGCGCTGCACGGCCTGCGGCACCTGTGCCGCGGGCTGTCCCACGACGGCCCTCGAACGGCTCGGCCGATCCATGTCCGTCGCCGAGGTGCTCGCCGAAGTCGTCAAGGACCGCGCGTTCTACGCCCACTCCGGCGGCGGGCTCACGGTTTCCGGCGGCGAGCCCACGGTGCAGGCGGCGTTCGTCGGGGCGCTGCTCCGCGGCGCGCGCGCGCTCGGCATCCACACCGCCCTCGACACGTGCGGGCTCTGCAAGACGCCGCGGCTCCTCGAACTCGCGGCCGAGGCCGACCTCGTGCTCTACGATCTGAAGGTGTACGACGCCGCCCGACACGCGCGTTGGACCGGCCACAAGAACCGCCTCATCCTCGACAACGCCCGGGCGCTTGGCGACGGCCACGGCGGAAAACGCCCCCCGCCGGAGCTCTGGGTGCGCACGCCGCTCATCCCCGGGGCCACGTCCGACCCCGACAACCTGAGCGCCATCGGCCGCTTCATCGCGGCCGAACTCGGGGCGCGCGTCTCGCGCTGGCAGTTGTGCGCCTTCAACAACCTGTGTCGCGACCAGTATCGGCGCCTTGGCCTGCGCTGGGCGTTTCACGACACGCCGCTGCTGACGGCCGCCGAACTCGGGGCGCTTTCTGCCGTGGCCTGCGCCTCGGGCGTCGACCCCGCCATCGTGCTCACGAGCGGCCCCACCCGCCAGGAGGACGCCCCATGACGTCGCCCGCGCTCAACGCCGAGGCCATGGCGGCCTTCGCCGTCGACGCCAAGATCGGGCTCATTGCCACCGTTTCGCCGGCCGGGCTGCCGCACGTGACGCTCATCACGACGCTCATGGCGCGCGACCCGACGACGCTGCTCTGGGGCCAGTTCTGCGAGGGGCAGAGCAAGCGCAACGTGCGCCACGACCCGCGCACGGCCTTCGTCGTCATGGACCTCTCGCGGCGCCTCTGGGCCGGCCGGGCGCGCTGGGACCACGCGCTCACCGAGGGCCCCGACTACGTGCGCTTCAACCAGAAGCCCATGTTCCGCTACAACGCGTACTTCGGCATCCACACCGTGCACGTCATGTCGCTCGTCGACGTCGGCCCGCAGGAAGGTGTCCCCTGGCCGCGGCTCATCGGCGGCACGCTGCTGGCCGCCGCGGCGCGCCCCTTTCTCGGCAACGGCGCCGACGCGGAGCCCGTGCTCAACCCGTGGACGGTGGCGCTCCTGAACGCCGTCGACACGCTCAAGTTCCTCGCCTACGTCGACCGCGGCGGCTGGCCCGTGCTCGTGCCGCTCGTGCCGTGTCAGGCGGCCGGCAGCAACCGCCTGGTCTTCGCCAACACCGTGCACACCGCGGCGCTCCAGGCGCTCGACGTCGGCCAGCCGGTCGCCGTCTTCGCGCTCAACCTCAAGACCGAGAGCGTGCTCGTGCGCGGGCCCTTCGAGGGTTTTCGCGGCGTGTCCGGCATAGCGCTGGGCACGCTGCGCCCCGATTTCGTCTACAACACGCTGCCGCCGCAGCAGGGGGTCATCTACCCCCGCCCGCCGCTCCAGGCCGTCACGACGTTCTAGCGTACTGGAACGCAATTGGCATGCCCCTCTCTCCGGTCCTCGTCACCGCCGGCTGTGTTGCTCCTCCTCGAATTGGCGTTGCCAGTCCTTCGTCGTCGCGCCTTGCCGGCGGCGACGATCCCTCGGAGATAGGGTGCCGCCAATTTCGTTCCAGTACACGACCGCCGGCCGCAGAGCCGCCCACGACCGCGGCCCGGCTCGCTTTCAGGGCCTGCGCCTTGACACGGCGGCCCCGATTCGCAACTTGTGCGCCCGTGCTCGGCCCGTCCGGGTCCCCGGATGGGCCTACCTCCTCGCCGTGGAGGGCTCCTGCGGATGAAATTGCGACTGCGAGGCCGCGAAAAAATCTCCGTTCTGCTGCGGCGACCCCTGCCGGACGTCTGCGGCGTCACGGGGACCCCCGAAACCCTGCGACGTATCCCGCGATACGTCTCGGGTTTCGTGCACCCCCGCTCCTTGCAGCCATTCCGCCAGGGGTACGCCTCGCGACGAACTGCGATATTTTCGCGGCCTCTGCTTCGGCGCCTGGTCTTCCTCTGCTGCATCTCCGGCCTCGGGGCGTTCAGCTGCCAGCCCGTCGGCCCGAGCGAACTGCCCACGGGCTACCCTTGCGAATGGAGCGGGCAGTGCCGCGGCGGCATCTGCCTTGCCGCCGAGACGGCCGCGGGGGCCGCCACCGGCTGGACCGACGGGCTTTGCAGCGCGCCGTGTCCCGAACGCGCCTGTGACGGCGCCGCCGAGGTGTGCGTCGACCTGGCCGAGGGCGGCCGCTGCCTGCCGGCCTGTGGGGCCGACCCACCGTGTCGTGCCGGCTACGTCTGCGCCGCCGACATCGGTGCCTGCCTGCCCGACTGCCGCGGCGGCTTCGACTGCGGCGTCGGCCGCGAATGCGGTACGGGCGGGCTCTGCGGCTGGCCCGCGGCCACGGGCGCCGTCCTCGGCGCGGCGTGCGCGACGTCGGCCGATTGCCTGAGCGCGCTCTGCCTGCCCGCGACGGCCGCCGACGGCAACGCCACCGGCTGGGATGGCGGCATGTGCGTCACCCCGTGCCCGGCCGGGCCCTGCCCCGACGGGGCGACGTGCGCCCGGCTCGGCGCCGAGCGCTACTGCCTGCCCGCCTGCGCCGCGGCGGACATCTGCCGCACGGGCTACGTCTGTAGCGCCGCGCTCGGCGTCTGCCTGCCCGACTGCCGCGCGGGCTGGGACTGCGGTGCGGGCTACGCTTGCGACGCCGCCGGCCAGTGCGTCGTCGCCAGCGACCCCGGCCTGCCGCTCGGCTCCCCGTGTGCGGCCGCGGCCGACTGCGCCTCAGGCATTTGCTTTGCGGCCGAGGTGGCCGGCGCGGCGACGGGCTGGGCCGGGGGCCTGTGCGTCGCCCCGGCCGAAGCCGGCCAGTGCCCCGAGGGTACGGTGCCGGCGCGGCTCGCCGATGGCCTCTGGTGCGTGCCGCGCTGTGCAGCGGCGCTGCCGTGCCGCGCGGGCTACGTGTGCAACGCCGAATTCGGCGGCTGCCTGCCCGACTGCCGCGCGGGCTTCACCTGCGGTAGCGGCTACGCGTGCGACGCCGCCGGCCAGTGCGTCGTCGAAAGCGACCCCGGTCTCGGGCTCGGCTCCCCGTGCACGGCCGCGGCCGACTGCGCGTCGGGCATCTGCTTTGCGGCCGAGGTGGCCGGCGCGGCGACGGGCTGGGCCGGGGGCATGTGCGTCGCCCCGGCCGAAGCCGGCCAGTGCCCCGCCAACACGGTGCCCGCGCGCCTCGACGCCGGCCTCTGGTGCGTGCCCGTCTGCGCGGGAGCCTTGCCGTGTCGCGCGGGCTACGTCTGCTCCGCCGACGTCGGCGGCTGCCTGCCCGACTGCCGCGCGGGCTTTGCCTGCGCCGCGGGCTTCGTCTGCGGGGACGACGGCCGCTGCAGCCCCGACGAACCCGTGCTCGCGCCGCTCGGCGCCCCGTGTACGGCCACGACCGACTGCGCGTCGGGCGTGTGTCTCGCCGCCGAAAGTGCCGGCGCGCCCACCGGTTGGACCGACGGACTGTGCGCCGAGTACTGCACGAACTGGACCTGCCCGCTCGAAGCGGCTTGCGCCGTCTTGAGCGGCCACGCCCTGTGCCTGCCGGCCTGCGCGGCCGACGGCGACTGCCGGCCCGGCTACGTCTGCGCGGCCGAATTCGGCGTTTGCCTGCCCGACTGCAACGGCGGCTTCGCCTGCGGGCCGGGGCTCGAATGCGGCCCCGACGGCCACTGCACGCCCCCGGTCGTGCCCGTCGACAAACTCGGCGCCCCGTGCACGCACGGCTTCTCGTGTGAGAGCGGGTTCTGCATCCCGGAGACGAGCGCGGGGGCGCCGACGGGCTGGCCCGGCGGCACGTGCAGCCTGCCGTGCGCGAGCACGGACGATTGCCCGGCCGGCAGCAGCTGCACGGCGCTTTCCGGACGCGGCTACTGCCTTGCCGACTGCAGGGCGGCCGCCGACTGCCGCGCGGGCTACGTCTGCAACAGCACGGCCGCGGTGTGCCTGCCCCATTGTGCGACGGAGGGCTTTTCGTGCGGTGCGTTCGTCTGCCGGGTCGACGGCCAGTGCAGCGGACCGCCGAGCACGCTGCCCGCGTCCGGCGCTGCCCGCTGACACCCGGTCGCCTGCCGTCCGCCGCCCCGGCTGCCTTCGTCGCTCCCCCCGGCGGCGCACCTGGCGCACGCCTCGGGGGATCGCGCCAAGCGCCTCGGTATCCTATGGCAGGCAACTGGGTGTGAAGGGCCGGCCGCAGGGCCGTGCGACGCGCCTACAGCCGAATCGTCACGTCTTCGAGCGGATACGCCACGCAGCTGTGGATGTAGCCGTGCTGCCGGTCGGATTCGCGCACGCCGGCGTGCGCCGGCATGAAGACGCGCCCGCTCACGAGCCGCACGCGGCAGTCGCTGCAAGCGCCGGAACGACAGGTCGCGGGCAGGGCCAGGCCCTCGCGTTCGAGGGCGTTGAGCAGCGGCTCGCCGGCGCGCGCCGCGAAGCGCGGGCCGTCTTCGACGGTGACCGCGACCTCGTGGTCGGCGCCCAATTTGGCGGGCCAGCCGGGCTCGCGCGTGACGTCGGCCGGCGGGCCGTACAACTCGCGCCGGATGCGGTAGGGCGGCACCCCGCGCGCCTGGAGCGCCGGCAGCACGAGCGCGTAGAGCGCCGTCGGACCGCAGACGAAACACGTGCGCTCTGCGGCGTCGGGTGCCTGCGCGGCCAGGCAGGCGGCGTCGATGAGGCCCGTCGCCCCCGCAAAGCCGGCCGGCGGCTCCGAGAGGACGTTCACGAACGAGAAGCGCCCGCCCGACCCGGCCGCGAGCCGTTCGAGCTCGCCCGCAAAGATGACGTCGTCGGGCGTGCGGCTGCCGTAGACGAGGCGCACGTCGAGCGGCCACCCTTGCCGCTCCTGGTCGCGCAGCATGCTGCGAAACGGCGTGATGCCGCTGCCGCCCGCGATGAACAGCACCTTGTCGAGGTCGCACAGCGGCTCGTGGTAGAAGTGGCCCTTCGGCCCCGTCGTGGTCCAGGTCTGGCCAACCCGCGCGTTGTCGAGCAGGTATGGGGCGATGAAGCCGCCCGCTCGCTGCCGCACCGTGAGGTCGAGCGTGTCGTCGTGCGGGGCGGTCGACAGGCTGTAGGGCCGGCTCGTCTTGACCCCCGCGATGTCGACGAACAGGTTGACGTACTGCCCCGGCCGGAAAAACGGCTGCGGGCCGTCGCTGCGCGTCAGCCGGAACGTCTTGGTCGACGGCGTTTCGTTCACGATTTCTTTCAGTTGCAGGGTCATGCGGCGCGGGTGCAGCCGCTCGACCGCGCGCGCCGTGGCCTCCTTGTAGCTCGCGGCGCCGAAGTGGCTGCCGCCACCGAGCCTGGGCACGACGAGACGCTTGAAGGCGAGGCGGGCGACGGCCGCTGCGTCGGTGAGCCAGGAGGAAAATCGCTGGGTCGCCATGTCAGGCCTCCACCGGGCGCGCGGGGCGCGCGTTGAGCACGATCTCAGCGGCCGTGGCCCCGGACAGCATGCACGGCTCGAAGCCGCCGCCCATCTGGGTCCAGGCGCCGACGAACAGCAGCCCGGGCAACGGCCCCCGCTGCCGCATGCGCAGCACCGTGTGGTCGTGGGGCGGATTGGCAAACCCGTAGATGCTGCCGCCGAGCGTGTGCGCGTAGCGCATGTTCGTGATGGGGGTCGCGACGTCGACGGTTTCGATGGCCGCGCGCAGCCCCGGGGCGATGCGTTCGGCGGCGCGAATCATGGCGTCGGCGATGCGCTGCTTGGCTTCGTGGTAGCCCTGCGGCGACAGCCGACACCACGGGTCGCCCATGGACAGCGTCGTGAGCACGACCGCGCACGTGCCGGGCGGCGACACGTCGGGGTCGACCGCGTTGTAGCACGTGGTGAGCGTGCAGCGCGGTGGCCCGAGCGTCGCCATGGCCGCCCCCTGCGCGTCGAAATCGTCGTCGTCGTTGACGAAGTTCTCGTGACAGGTGAGGCCCAGCGCGGCCGCCGGGCGCGCGACCCCGAGATACACGTTGACCGTGGAGGCCGCCACGGTGCTCGCGCGCAGCGAGCGGATGAACGCCTCCGGCACGTGTTCGAGGCCGATCAGGTCGTGGCAGGTGGCGATGGGGTCGGCGTTCGAGATCGTCCAGTCGGCCTCGTAGGCCTCACCGGTGTCGGTGACGACCCCGGTCACGCGGCCGCCCGCGACCGTGATGCGGCGCACGCCGCAGTGAAAGCGCACGCGCCCGCCGTGCCGCTCGACGACGCGCACGAAGGCGTTCGAGAGCGCCTGCGACCGCCCCTTGACGTAGCTCGGACCGAGAACGAGGTAGGACGCGAGCGCCACGGCGAAGTAGATGAACGACACCTCGCTCGGCGGCAGCCCGAAGTAGCCCCAGTACTGCGAGAGCACGGCGCGCGCGCGGGCCCCGGACACGTAGCCCCTGAGCACTTCGCCCCACGTGGCCGAGAAGTGCCGGACCGTGTGTGGGCACTGCACGAGAGTCTTGAGCGGGTTCGTCATGCGGCCCACGGCCGCGATGGCCGCCACTTCGCGTGCCACGGTGAGCACGAGTTTCAGGAAGGCGCGGATGCCGGCGGCGTCGCTCGGGAACGCACGGGCGAGCGTTTCTTCGTAGGCTTCGGCGCCGCGCGGCAGCACGAGATCCTGGTCGGGGAAGACACTGCGATAGAGTTCGGGGATGTCGAGGAACGTGACGTCGTCGGTCACCCCGAGCCGTTCGAGGTAGCGGTAGAGGTGGCCACGCTTCTCGGCCGTGCCGATGCCCGAGAGTTCGTGGAGCGCCACCTCGAATTCGTAGCGTCCGCGCACGAAACTCGTGGCGTAGCCGCCCGGGATGTTGTGCTTCTCGCAGAGCAGCACCCGCTTGCCCTCGCGGGCGAGCAGCGCCGCGGCCGAGAGGCCGCCGAGCCCGGCCCCGACGACGATGGCATCGTATCGTTCGCTCATGGGGTGACATCCTCCTCGCGTGCCTGTCCGTCTGGGTCGAGGGCGCGCGCCGGCGCGGCCGGCGGCGGGCCGATGCGCCCGAAGCGCGCCAGGGCCTCGACCCACGGGAACACGTGGCGATCTTTGGGGCTGTCGTAGACGGCGCGTTCGCGGTCGCGCGCGGTCGCCACGAAGGCGACTTCGGCGTCGACGGACAGCGGGGACCAGTGGTGAATGGCCTGCACCCGCGAGCCCAGGTCGGCGGCGGCGAGCGCCTGCGTCCAGGCGTTCTGCACGCGCGTCGCGCGGCCGCAGGCGTCGTCGATAGTGACCTGCGTGTCGTGGGGGCAGCCCGGCTGCAAGTGGTTCAGCACGAAGTACATGTATTCGAGCGTTTCGGGCACCCCCGCGAAGTCGACGGCGCCGCGGGTGGTCGACGTCGCGGCCCGCTCGACGACCTGCAACTCGCGGTGGAAGGCCTCGGCGCGCTCGAAACTGAGCGAGTGCCAGCCGCCGAGCCCGAGCACGAGTTCGCGCATGTCGAGCACCCCGCTCAGCGCGCGCAGGAACGTGCGCGTCGCCGTGGCCGAATACGTGGCCTGGTACGGCTTGAGCATGCGTTCGCCCTCGACGAGCGCCCGGGCCAGTTTGAGGTTGCCCGACGTGCCGTGCGCCGAACCGTTGGCCGCGCTGAACAGCAAGTTGCGGCCGACGAACGTGTCGAGCAGCCGCTGTTCGTCGGGCGTGCCGGACAGCAGCCGGCTTTCGGCCATGAGGCCGTTCGCGCAGCCCTGGCTGTAGCCGATGTAGCCCCACGGCGACGTGACGCGGCGTACCTCGTCGATGATGCGGTCGGCGTTGTATTCGAGCGAGCGGCCGGTTGCGGTGTTGGCGCGCAGCACCCGGATGCCGTAGCGCCGGCCGAGCCGCGCGTAGGCCTCGTGCAATTCGCGCCCGGCGGCCCCTTCCGTGATGACCCCCATCGCCGACACGATGGCGAAATCGTAGGGTCCGGCCGGCGGCTCCATGAGCAGGCGCACGAGCGGATCGCCGCGCACGGCCTTGCGGTCGGCGTCGAAGGCGTACAGCGCGTCGATGCAGGCGCGGCAGAGCGCCTGTTCGCCGCGCGGGGCCTTTGCGAGCCCGAGGCGGATGCCGAGCCAACGGCGGACCTGGTCGACGTCGTCCTGGTAGTTGCGCACCATCGACAGGACGCGCAACGCCTCTTCGTTGCGGGCCCAGAACGCGCGCAGCCACGGCAACTGGTAGGCGAACGGGTTCACGCGCAGCAGCGTGCGGCAGGCCTCGAAGGCCGCCTCGTAGGCGGCTTGTGCCTCGCCGAGGCCGGCGGGGCGGCGTTCGTCGAAGCGGCACGCGGCCCCGAGCGCGTCGGCCCGCCGGATGGCGTCTTCGGCCACCGTCGCCAGCGGCAGGGCGGCGGCCGCGGCGCGCGCCGGCTCGCCCCGCGGCGTGTGCCGGCAGACCTGCAAGTGCGCCTTGCGCGCGAGGTAGGCCTCGCCCCGCGCGAGGATGGCCGCGCCGAGCCGGTCGAGCGCCGCCGCGTAGCTCTCGCGCGCCAGCATGCCGCCGGCCATGTAGTCGGCCTTGCGCGGCACGGTCTCGCCGATGAGTGCCCCGAGCAGGGCCGGCAGGTCGAGCGGCTCGCGGAGTTGGTCCTGTTCCTGGTCGAGCAGGCCAAACAGCACGTGCGTCATGGCGCGCGGGCTCTGCTGGCCGAGTTCGGTGAGCACGCCGATGGCGAATTCGGGCGACTCGGCGCGCAGGTATTCGAACAGCAGGCGGTTGTTGACCTGGATCTGGCGGCTCTGGCGGCCGCTCGCGAGCCCGACGTGCAGCAGGGTCGCGACGTCCTCGGGGCCGAGCGCGGCGGGCGGCGCGGCTTCGCCCTCCTCGGTGAGCCAGCCGGCGAGTTGCGGCAGCGCGCCGACGGCGTCGCCGAGGAACGCCGCAATGCGCGAGCCCTGCGGCGCGTGCGCCATGCCGCCGTACGCCTCGGAGATCTCGCCGATGCGTCGTTTTACTTCGTACACGAACTCGATGCGTCGCAGCGCGTCGACGGGCCAGTCGGGCCGCCGCTGTGCCAGCAGCCAGCCGAGCTGCGCGGCGCTCAGGTCGCGGGCCAGCGCGGCGATGCGGTCGATGACGGCGCCCGGCTTGCCGGTGGGGGCGAGCACCGCCTCGTAGAGTTCGGCGGCCGACGGCAGGTCGCGCAACGCCGCCGCGTGGCGCGGGTCTTCGCAAAGCGGCAGGGCAGGGCGCGGGGCCGGCCGAACAATGGGCTCCGTCGGGCTCAGCAGCCCGTTCAGCCAGCGCAGCAGGCGGTCGACTTCGTACGCCAACTCGAAGGATTCGAGCGGCTCGTCGAGCAGCCGCTTCATGGCGCGGATGTCGAGGCCCTGCGCTTCGGTGACGCGCCGCACGATGTCGCTGAGCGGGCCCACGAGCGAGTCGTTGCCGACGAGGAACAGGGAGAACAGGCGCGCGAGACGCGGCCGCGGGATGGCATCGCGCGGCTGTTCGATGCCCTCGCGCGCAAACACCGTGCGAGCCTGCAAGATCAGCATACGCAGGTCGGCCACGGCGTCGCCGAGCGCCGGCGCGAACACGCGCAACCCGCGGATGACGTGGTTCAGCGCGTCTTCCGAGCGCAGCAGGTTCCACAGGTATTGGCGGTCGGCGGCCGGATTGATGAGCGCGTTGAAGTACTGGACCCCGTAGAGCCCCTTCTGCGGCCCCTCGAAGCGCAGCCGCCCCTGGCGTTCGAGCACCACGGTCAACGCGCCCTGGCGCAGCCCCGGGGCGAGCAGCGAAACGGCGCGCTCGCCGCCGTGCAGCAGACACGGTTTGCCGTGCAGGTCCCAGCGCAGCGCCACGGCGGTCTCGTCGAGACCGTCGCCGCCGAGCCGGCCGCGCAGCCATTCGCCTTCGATGTCCGTGCGCGGCGGCAGCGTCAGCTTGCGGTTGCCGAGGACCACGCGCGCCGTCTCGAGGCTCGCGCGGAAGGTGCTGCCGGTCGGGTCGAGGCGCGGCACGTTCAGCGCCGGAATGCCGAAGCGCAGGGCACTCTGGACCTCGACGTGGCCCGCCACGTGGCCGTTCAACTCCCCGGCTTCGATAGCCAATTCGGGAATGGCCGGCACGTCGATTTCGACCCGATGCGCGAAATCGAGCGCCGTCGTGACGGCGGCCTGCCACTCGCCGCGCTGGCTCAGGGCCAGCGAACCGTGCAGTTCCCCGTTTTCGATGCGCGTCGTGCTGCGCAGGCCGGCCGTGCGCATTCGCGCCTCGCCGCGCGTGGCGAGTTTGCCGGCGAGCGAGAAGCGCCGGGTCGTCGGCCAGACCGCGAGCGCGCCCTTGCGGTAGGTGACCGAGGCGCTGCCCGCCACCGCCAGCGTCGAAAGCCGCAGCGGCAGCACCGACTCGCCCACGCAGAGCGGATGGTGGCTGCGCAGGTCGAGGAACGCTTCGGGGATCTGCGAGCCGTCGGCAATGCTGACCTGGGCTTCGACGCCCACCCGCTCGCGGAAGGGGCGTTCGGGGCCGGTCAGGTCGTGGGCCACGTCGATTGCGGCGTCGAGTTGCAGGCCTTCGTGAGGCAGGGTCAACTTCAGCCCCCGCAGGCCGATCTTCGTGCGCTCGGCGCTCACGGCAGCCTCGAACGGGCCCGCCACGACGAGCCGTTCGGGCGGCGTGAGGGTCGCCGTGACGCAGGTGCCGTCGACGAAGCGGGTGTCGACCGAGAGCCGGGGAATGTCGGCCTCGAGCCGCAGCTCGCCTTCGGCCCGTACGGTCGAGGCGAGCACGGCCCGCAGAAACGGCAGCACGTGCGCCTGCTGCGTGGCGAGGCGGGCCGAGGCCAGCGGCCGCGCCGACAGCAGCAGATCGAGCCGCGCGTGCGGAGTCGGCAGCAGCATGTTCGGCAATTCGACGTCTTCGAAGCGCCGCGTGACCCGCCCGAGCAGCCGCACTTCGCCGCTGAACGCGAGGCGCAACTCGGGGCGCCGGGCCTTGCGCTGCGGCCGCGGTGTCGCCACGATGCGTTCGAGCGTGACGGTCGTCTTCTCGTCGGCCTGGCCGATCATTTCCGTGGCGCGCCTGAGCGGGCTCGGCAGCACGGCGCTCAACCGCTGAAACGCCGCGGTCTGCGCCAGACCGCGAAAGAGCGGGCCGAGGGTGCGGTCTTCGAAGAGCGACTGCACTTCGCGCAGCGCGTGCAGCACCCGGTGGATGACCACGGGCCGTTCGAACGTCACTTCGAGCCGGCGCACGACGGCCTGCCGCGTGCCGTCCTGCTCGTCGGGCCCGACGTCGAGGACCGCGTGCGCCGTGCCGCCTTCCCCGTAGTCGAGGATGACCGGCTCCCCCTCGGCCAGCGGGAACTCGTATTTGCCCGCCCCGAGCTGCAACTTCAGGTCGGCGTGCAGTCGCGTGATGAGGCCGGGGCCGACGTTGACGAGGGTGGCCCGCACGCGGTCCGGCAGCCGCAGCGGGGCGAAGGCCGGCCCCCCCGGCGCCGGCAACGGCGAGCGCGAGAGCCGCAGCGCCACGTGCGGTTCGCCTTCGTCTTTGCGCTGCACGTCGACGAGCGTGAAGGCGGTGGCCGGCTGCTCGGCCGCAAACCCGATGTCGATGGAGCCGATGGGTTCGGCCGCGGGAAAGTCGCGCGGCGGCGCGTCTGTTGCCGTCATGGTTAGGGTCTCCCTTTGGAGTCGGACGGTTGCCGCAACATCGCGGGCCAGCCGGCGTACGCTACGGCGGCGCGTCCGGACCGGCCAACGAGCGTCCCGTGAGGTGCACGCCCGCGCGGACCAGCGCCAGGCCCACGAACACGACGAGCAACCCCGAAACGTAGTCCTCGGCCAGCAGGAACTGGATGCTCTCGTGGAAGAAATACAGGCTCGCGGCGCACAGCAACACCCCGAGGACGAGTGCGATGGCCTTGCGCGTCATGTCGGCCCTCCCGGCGGAAGCGGCCGCGGCGGCCCAAGGCCCGCCACGTCGTTCGGGGGAGAGCCCGCGGGGCGCGGCAGCGCGTCGCCCACCGGGCGGCTCCCGCCCCGGCGCCGGCCGAGCAGCCCCGCCAGCGCTCCACCGTAGCGAAAGGCCGCAAACGTCCACACGGCGACCGCCACGGCTGCCGCGAATACGCGCGCGCCCTCACGCGCAGCGCCCGTGCGGGCGCGAGCCGCCGCACCCGCCACGTGCGGAAAGCCCGCCCATATGGCCAGCAGCGCGGCGCTCCCCACGAGCGCCGCCGCGACCCCCCACCAGGCCAGCCGCGGCCCGCGCGGGGCCGTGCCGCGCGCGAAGTCGCCGTCGGGGCGCAGCAGCGCCAGGCAACGTTCGAGGTACAGCACGAAGGCCGCGCCCACGGCGATGAAGGGGCCGACGCCGTAGATGCGCGGGCCGCAGAGCGCCGGCCAGCCGAGCGGCGCCGCGAGCAACGTCAGCGGGAAGGCGGCCACGAGCCAGAGGCCCGAGCGACGGGCGAGCCCCAGGGCCAACGCCCCGAGCGGCACGGCAAGCGCTGCGTAGAGCCAGGCTTCGCGGTCGGCGGGTGGAGGGGCCAGGTAGCCGAACGGCAGGAGCAGGAGCAGTCCCCAGAGCAGCAGGCCCGCAAGCCCGGCCTCGGCCAGCACGAGCGTGGCGCGCCGTCGGGGCGCCGGGTACTCGGTCCTGCGCGTGTCCGCCATCGGTCCCCCCGCGGTCCGCGCCAGACGCGGCACCCGCCCTCCGTCGCCGGCCTCGCGCGCCTGCTTCGGCGTGTGCGCGGCCTCGGACCCGGTCACTTCGCGTTGCAGAACTTGTAGTCGCCGGTGCCCTTCTCGCAGCGGTAGCCGCCGCGACAATCGCCGTTGTCGTCGCAATGCCGCATGCACCACGAGCTGCCATCGAAGAATTCGATGCACACGGCTTCTTCGGGGCAGCCGTTGACGTCGCACGGGCTCGACGTGCAGTAGCCGCCGGGCATCGAGCGGTCGCACACGCGTCCGGAGCCACAGTCGGCGTTGCCGTTGCAGTCGTCACCGATCTCGGGGGTGCACGCCAGCAGACCGAGGCTGCAGGCGAAGAGGGCAACCGAGCACAGGGCGGGCCAGCGCATAGCGTCTCTCTCCAGCGGAAACCCGCCGCAGGGGGGGCCGCGGGCCCCACCCCGACGTGCGCGGCGGAGCGCGTCGGGCGCACCCTCCTCCTAGCAGGAAGCCCGAACAGTGGCAAGCCGCCCGGCGCCCGCGCGGCCCACGGCTGTCAGCCGTGCGTCAGCGCCGCGTGCAGGGCCGCGAGGAGCGGCACGTCGAGTTCCTGGGCGCGGGCCGTGGCCGGCAGCCCGCAGGCCTGGACGGCCCGGCGCGCCTCGTCGGGCTCGGCAAGCCGCGCCGCCCGCAGCGCCGCGCCGAGCGTCTTGCGCCGATAGGTGAAGACGGCGCGCACGAATCCGGCAAACGCCGCCTCGTCGGGTACGCCCACGAGCGGTACCTGGCGCGGCACGACGACAACGACGGCCGAGTGCACCTTGGGAGCCGGCCGAAACGACCGCGGGCCGAGCCGCAGCGCGATGCGCGTCTCGGTGAGCCAGCGGCTCAGCACGGAAACGGCGCCGTAGGCCGAGCTTCCAGGCGCGGCGGCGATGCGCTCGGCCACCTCGCGTTGAAACATCAGGACGAAGCGCGCGAAGCGCTGCCGCAGCCCGAGCAGACGAAAAAAGATGGGCGCCGCCGCGTTGTAGGGCAGGTTGCCGACGGCCACGTTGCCGGTTTCGGCCGGCAGCGCGGTGTCGAGGGGCAGCGCCAGCGCGTCGCCCGGCCAGATGGTGACGTGGGGGCTGCCCGCGAAGCGCGCGCCGAGATCACCCGCGAAGCGCTCGTCCTTCTCGACGGCCACGAGCGGCACCCCGAGCGCGGCCAGGCCATCGGTGAGCGCCCCGCGGCCCGGGCCGATTTCGAGCACCCCGCGCGGGTCGGCGCCCGCCACAAGCGCCACGATCTTGCGCACGGCGCCCCCGTCGACGAGGAAGTTCTGCCCGAGGGAACGGCGCGCCGAGCGGTCAGATGAGACCGCGTCCGCGCCCCGCGAGCGGTCCGACGTTGCCGTACGCATCGAGTTCCTCGAAGCCTTCGCCCCGCCCCTGCAACAGGTAGTGATGGCCGATACCCGCGATCATCGCCGCGTTGTCGGTACAGTAGCCGACGGGCGTGAGAAACAACGTCAGCCCGCGCTCGGCGCACGCCTCGGCGAAGGCCGCGCGCAGCCGTCCGTTGGCCGCGACACCGCCCGACAGCACGATGCGCGGGCACGATTCGGCCTCGGCCGCGGCCAGCGTCTTGCGCACGAGCAACTCGACGACCGCCTCCTGGAACGCCGCGCAGAGGTCGGCCACGAGCGGTTCGGGGTAGGGCGTGGGCCACGTGGCGACCACGTTGCGCGCGGCCGTCTTGAGTCCGCTGAAACTGAAGCGGATGCGGTCGCGCCGGGTCATGGGTTTCGGCAGCCGCACGGCGCTCGGGTCGCCCTGGCGCGCCAGCCGCTCCACGGAGACGCCGCCCGGATAGGGCAGGCCGAGCAACTTCGCCAACTTGTCGAAAGCCTCGCCCGCCGCGTCGTCGAGCGTCCAGCCGAGAATGCGGTAGTCGCCGAGCGCCGCCACGAGATAGAGGCTCGTGTGGCCGCCCGAGGCCGCCAGCGCCACGTACGGAAACTCGGGCGGCTCCACCGCGCCTTCGCGTCCGCGCAGCCGAATCGCGGTGATGTGCCCTTCGATGTGGTTGACGCCCACGACCGGCTTGCCGTGCGCGAACGCCAAGGCCTTGGCGGTCTGCACGCCGACGAGCAGGCAGCCGACGAGCCCCGGCCCCTGTGTCACGGCCAGGCCGTCGACCTCGGCGAGCGTCAGGCCCGCCTGCTGCAGGGCCTCGCCAACGCACGGCAGGATGGCCAGCAGGTGATTGCGCGACGCCAACTCAGGCACGACCCCGCCGTACTTCGCGTGGATGGGAACTTGCGACGACACGACGTTGGCGGCCACCGTGCGCCCGTCGGCCACGACGGCCGCGGCCGTCTCGTCGCACGACGTCTCGATGCCGAGCACCCACATGACGATCCCTTTCGCATCGGTGTCGCGCAGCGCGCGTCCCCGGGGGCCGTCATCATGCGGTCGCCCGCCGGGCCCCGTCAACCTCCGCCACCGCTCGGGGGCCCCCCGGGCGCCGCTCCTTGCCGCGGCGCACCGCGCCGTCCGACGTCCCGCGCTGGACGGCCGCGCGACCGCATGGCAGGCCGTTCGGCGCCCTTGACGCGGCTCGTCAAGACCCGGTTGACAGTCGTGCGCGCGTCTGCTAGCGTGCGCACCCGGTGCCCGGTGATGTCTTCTCTTACGTGTCGTCTGCTACGCGACGAAAGGAGGGTTCCGTGAAGATCCTCGTTACTGCCAAGCGTGTCACCGACCCCGATGCCAAGATTCGGTTGAAGGCCGACCTCAGCGGCATTGAAACCGAAGGTCTCGAATTCAAAGTCAATCCGTTCTGTGAAAACGCGATCGAGGCCGCCATCCAATTCAAGGAAAAGGCGGGCGGCGAAGTGGTCGTCGTATCCATCGGTCCCGAAGAGGCCACGCAGTACGTGCGCCAGGGCCTGGCCATGGGCGGCGATCGCGGCATCCGCATCGAGGCCACCGACGATGTGCTCGATTCCGACATCACGGCTCGGCTCTTCGCGGCCCTCTACCAGAAAGAGAAGCCCGACATCTTCCTGCTCGGCAAACAGGCCATCGATGGCGACTCCAATCAGGTGACGCAGTTGCTGGCCGAATACCTCGGTCTGCCGCAGGTGTGCTTCGCCTCCAAACTCGAACTCAACGGCACCGCGCTCCAGGGCACGCAGGAAATGGACGGCGGCCTCCAGACCATCGCGGTCGATCTTCCGGCCGTCGTGTCAGCCGATCTGCGGCTCAACGAGCCCCGCTACGCCTCGCTGCCCGGCATCATGAAGGCCAAACGCAAGCCGGTCGAAGTGCTCACGCCGGCCGCGCTCGGCGTTGATATGACGCCCAAGGTCAAGACGGTGGCCTTCGAGAATCCGCCGCAGCGCAAGGCCGGCGTGCGGGTGGCTTCGGTCGAGGATCTGGTCGCCAAGTTGGTCAACGAGGCCAAGGCGGTTTGACGACGCGCGGGCTCGCCGTGGCGGCATGCCGGCCCTCGCGCCGGCATTGCGCCGGCGGGTCCCGACACTTGGCGTCGTCTCATGGAGCGACGCCCCCAAGGAGCGAAACACCATGGCTCACACGCTCATCATCGCGGAGCAGCGCGCCGGCTCCTTCAAGCGCGCCACGCTCGCTTCCGTGACGTTTGCGAAGCAGGTCGGCGGCAGCTACGACATCCTCGTCATCGGCCATCAGGTTGCGGGCGTGGCTCAAGAACTCACGGGCTATGGCGCTGCGCACGTCTACGTGGCCGACAAGCCCGAGCTCGCCAACCCCGTCGCCGAATACTGGAAGCAGGCGGCCAAAGCGGCCGTCGAGAAAAGCGGTGCCACGCACGTCGCCATGACCGCCAGCACCATCGCCAAAGACTTCATGCCGCGGCTTGCCGCCGCGCTCAAGGCCGGCATGGCCAGCGAAGTCGTGGCGGTCCTCGGCCCCAACAAGTTCAAGCGCCCCATGTGGGCCGGCAACGTCATCGGGCACGTCCAGATCGCCACCGACAAGTTGGTCGTCACCGTGCGTGCTACCGACTTCGAGAAGGCCGCCCCGAGCGGTGGCAGCAGCCCCATCGTGCCCCTCGACGTGCCCATCGCCCCGCAGAAGGTCCGCTTCGTCAAGTTTGAGCCGTCGGTTAGCGCGCGCCCCGAACTCACCGAGGCCAACGTGGTCGTGGCCGGTGGCCGCGGCATGAAGGCCGCCGAAAATTTCGACAAGGTCCTGGGGCCGCTCGCCGATCTGCTCAACGCAGCCGTTGGCGCCACGCGCGCCGCCGTCGATGCCGGCATGATCCACAACGACTACCAGGTCGGCCAGACCGGCAAGGTTGTGGCGCCCAACCTCTACTTCGCGGTCGGGCTCTCCGGTGCCATCCAGCACCTCGCCGGCATGAAGGCGTCCAAGACCATCGTCGCCATCAACAAAGACGAAGAAGCGCCCATCTTCTCCGTCGCCGACTACGGCCTCGTGGCCGACCTGTTCGGTACGGTTCCCGAACTCGTCGAGCGCCTGCGCAAGGCCAAGGGCGCCTAGCGCCCCTTCTGCCCGGCACCCCCCAACCGCAAGCGACCCGCGCCGCAGTGCAGAGCGGCGCATCCGACGCCGCGGGCACGCGCGTCGCCGCGAAAGCCTGCTCTGGGCCGGCCCGGCCGCCCGATCCGTCGCAGGCCCCCAGCGGGAGCCCGCAACACCGGAGCCGGCCAAGATCGCCGCGTGGAGCCGAACCAGGTTCTGAGACGGATGCGAACTACGGGGCGGGCGCGAAGGCCTTCGGCGTCTGCACGAGCCAACTCAGATCGTTCGTCAGTTGCCGCTTGCCCGTGCCGTCGACGCCCTGCACCCACAACTCGGTGTCGTTCAACTGCCGGCTGGAGGTCGACGCGATGACCTCGCCGTCCGTCGTGTACATCGGTGTCCCGGCGAACGTGAGCGCGTCCTCGGCGGGGCTCAGGTCGAAGGCGCTGATCACGACGTTCGTGGCGTCGTCGGTGTTGGGGTTGACCGTCAGATTCTCGACGTCGGCGGCCGTGAGCGGGGTGCCCTGGCCGATGCGCTCGACGAGGAGCCGGCGGACGTCGGTACGGATCTTGCGGGTACCGCAGTCGGTCACCCCGAGGAAGTAGAGCCAGCGGCCGTCGGCCGAGAAGCGCGGCTCGCCGCGCACGGTGGCGGGCTGCCACGCCTCCAGCTGTCCCGCCTCGCAGACCCGCGCCAGGTAGGACCCGCTGTCGACATCGCCGAGCACGCTCGTGAGCGGCGCGCTCCCGCCGTCGGGCTCGTAGAGGCGCACGCGCAACTCACGTTCGGCGATGCTGAAGAGGGCGATCTTCCGGCCGTCGGCGGTCATGGCGAGCGGGTCGAGGTCGGCGTACTCCGAGCCGGCCCCGATGCACTCACCGCCCTGCATCTGGTTGCAGATGTAGTCAACATCCTGCAGGTTGCCGTCGCGCCAGACGAACAGCGTCTGGCTGCGGATCGTCGGGAGCAGCAAGGCCAGCGTCGAGCCGTCGCTGCTCACGCGGAAATGCCCCGCGAAAATGGGCGTCTGGTTGCCGCCGGGCGGCAGATGTTGCTCGGTCGGGAACAGCATGAACTGCTCGCGCCGCGTCGTGTTGTTGAGGTCGAGGCGCCAGAACGCGTACGTGCACCACAGCGGCTCACAGCGTTCGATGGTCGTGTAATAGAGGTAGGAGCCGCCGAAATGCAGGTCGACGACGCCCGGAATGGCGCCCCCCTTGCCGATGCGCGCGATCAGTTGCTGGTCGACCTGGCCCAGGCGGAAGACGCGCGTGCCGTCCGTGGCGGACGGAAGCCCATCGGCCACCGCCAGCCATTGGAGCGTGTCGCTCAGGATGCAGCCGTTGTTGCAGTCGAGCGCGGCCTCGCCCGAGTCGACCTCGATGCCGCCGCCCATGCTCCAGGGCTGGCCCAGGCCGGCCGCACTCCAGATGAGCAGGTCCGAAAGCCCGTCGGTCTCGAGCCCGCTGCGCCCGCGATTCGTGAACGCGATGCGGAACGACCGGTCCCAGACGCCGGGGTCGACGCCATCCGCCTCCGGGCCATCGCCACGGCCCACCTCGACCGCCCCGTCGCCGGGGGCGGCGCCATCGCCGCCGCCATCAACGGTCCAAAACGTGTCGGGCGACCCGGCGTCGCCGGTCCCGGTATCGGAAGCCCCACCACCGCCGGCGCCCCCGCACGCGCACGCCAGCCCCGCCACGGACACCGCGAGAACCACCCTCGAAAGAAGCATGGCCACCTCCCGACGCG
>CAYRCM010000063.1:0-18077 GCA_964422715.1 uncultured Myxococcales bacterium
CGCACACGTAGCCCTCACAGCACTGCGCCGCCCCCTCGCACGTCACCGTGTTGCATGCGCGGCACTGCCCGTCGCTGCAGAACGAGCCCGCGATGCAGCAGTCGGAGCTTTCGCTGCAGGCCGCGCCCTCGTCCGCGCAGGCCCCGCACGTCCCGTCGATGCAGGCCAGGCCGGAGCAGCAGGTGGCCCCGTCACAGGCGGCACCTTCCGGCGTGCAGAGGATGCACTGGGAGGCGGGCCCACAGGTGAGCCCGGCGCAGCAGTCGCCGCCCTCGCACGGGTTGCCCTCGAGCTTGCAGAACGCGCACTCGCCGGCGAGACAGCCAAGCCCGCCGCAGCAGGTGTTGTGCCCGGCATCGCAGGGTGCGCCAAGCGCCGTGCAGGCAACGCACAACGCGCCGTCGCAGGCGAGCCCGGGGCAGCAGAGGGCGCCCGGCGCGGTGCAGGGTTCGGTTTCGCCCTGGCAGCTCGGGCACACCCCGTCGACGCAGTTGTCGAGGGTCGCGCAGCAGGTCTGGCCCGCCACGCACGCCGCCCCGTCGGCGATGCAATCGCAGCGGCCGGGCAGGGTTTCTTCGACGCCGCCGAGGATTTCGCACTGAGCGCGCGCGAGATAGCGGAAGCGCCCGCCGACGAGGCAGCAGACCTCGCTGCAGGCATCGACGTCGCCGACCTCGGTGCCGCCCCGGGCACCGCAGGTGGCGCGCGGCAGCGTGGTCGTTCGGCCCTCCGGCAGGGCGCAGCAGACGGGGGCGCACTGTTCCTCGTCTGCGACTTCGTTGAAGCCCCGTTCGGCGCAGTCGGACGCCAGCATGCGGTAGTGGTCGCCGTTGGCCGGGTTGGCGCAGCAGACCTCCCGGCAATCGTTGGTGTCGATGGGCTGACCCTGCGGCAGCTGCAGACATTCGCCGACCGTCATGGGCGCAAACTGGACGATGCCGTCGAGGCCGATGGACGCGCAGCAGGTCTGCTCGCAAAGCCGGGCACCGTCGGCCGCCATCCCCCAATAGGTGCCGGTGCACCACTCGCATTCGCCGAGCGGCTGCATCGAGTACGCCCCCATGACGATTCGCGCATCGAGGGTGACGGCGGCGCAGCAGCGGTCCTCGCACAGGTAGGGGTGCACGGGGGAGAGGCCCTGCGGCGCGCAATCGGTCGGGGGCAGGCTCGCGTAGCCGCCCGGCGGGATGGGGTCCCCGCTGAAGCAGCAGACCTCGCCGCAGGCCGCCCAGGCCGCCTCCGTGCGGCCGTTCGCGAGACAGGCGCCGCGCGTGGTGCTCTCGTGCTGCCAGTAGTCTTCGCAGCAGACCGCCTCACACTGCGCGGCCGGCTGCTCAGCGCCGTTCAGCAGCGCGCACACCCGCGCGGGCAGTTCGGCAAAGCCGCCGACGCTGGTCTCGCAGCAGACGGTGTCGAGCGGGCAGGCCGTACGCGGGAGGATCTGCCCGTCGCAGCCGTCGAGGGGCCGCCAGCGCGCCTGCGTGTCGCCCGTCATGAGACAGCACGTCACGACACCGTGGCAGTTTTCGGACGCGAGCGGCCGGCCCCGGTCCCAGACGCAGTTGCGGGCCTCTTCGAGGTAGAAGTGGTCGCTGAACTGGCAGCACATCATGTTGTTCGCGTAGAAGAGACTGAAGTAGTCGGCCGTGCCGTCGTCGCAGGTGCCGCCAAGTTCAGCGCAGAGCCCCGCGGACATGAACACGTAGCGACCGCCCGTCAGGTTGCAGCCGGTGTAGGAGTAGGGGTCGGCGCACGTGCCGCACCACTCCTCGAGCCAGGGATGCTCTTCCGTATACTCGCAGTCGGGCGTGACCACGGCGCGCGCGATGGAACAGTCGTCCATGGGGATCTGGCCGCCCGTGCAATCGCCGTGCGGCTGCACGATGTTGTAGTCGTCGTACGTGCAGCACACGTCGTTGCATTGCCAGGCCGAGGCGCGGTTCGCCGCGGGGCAATCGTCGAAAAACGTCCAGGCGTGGCCCGCGGAGGTGTCGCAGCAGGTCGGCCGCCGCAGGCAGGCCGCCTTGTCGCGCAGGATGTAGGTATAGATGCCGCCCGTTGCGGCCGCACGGCATTCGGCCGGGGTCATGAGGTCGAGTTGGATGTCGCCGATGTCGAAGACCAGCGACGGTGTCTGGTAGCAGCAGATCTGGCCGCAGGCCGCGGCCTCGGCCGGGGCACCGCCTTCGGCCGCGCATTCGCCGGGCAGGCGCCAGTCGTAGAGCGTCTCCTCGGGCCACGGGGTCGGCAGGGCGCAGCAGGCGGCAAGACAGTAGGCGGGGTCGACGAGCGTGCCGCCGTGCGCGTCGCATTGCGCGGGGGTGCCGGCGAGCCAACGGGTGCCGCCGCCGAGTTCGCAGCAGGGCAGCCCGCAGAGTCCGCAGTCGGGGTCGGCGCAGTCGGTGAGCCCGTCGCGGTCGTCGTCGAGCGCGTTGCCGCAGGCCGACTCGGGCAGGCAGGCCGCGGTCGCGAAGCAGTCAGGGTCGGCGCAGTCGGCAAGGCCGTCGCCGTCGTTGTCGAAGCCGTCGGCGCAGCCCGTTTCGGGGCCACATGTGGCCACCGCGGCGCAGTCGGGGTCGGCGCAGTCGACGAGCCCGTCGCGGTCGTTGTCGAGCCCGTCGTCGCAGAGGCGTTCAGGCGCGATGCAGGCCGCATCGCCGGCGCAGTCGGGGTCGGCGCAGTCGATGAGCCCGTCCCAGTCGTTGTCGGCCCCGTCGCGACAGGCCGATTCGGGCCGACAGTCGAGGGTTGGCGTGCAGTCGGCGTCGGCGCAGTCGGTCGCCCCGTCGCCGTCGTTGTCCAGGCGGTCGCGGCAGGCCGACTCGGGCAGGCAGAATGGGTGGCTCGTGCAGCCGGCGTCGGCGCAGTCGATGTCGCCGTCGTTGTCGTTGTCGGCGCCGTCCCAGCAGATTTCGCTGAGCGGCGCCGCGCAGGCCGGGTCGGCGTAGCAGTCGGGGTCGGCGCAGTCGGTCGAGCCGTCGCCGTCGTTGTCGAGCGCGTCGCCGCAGATCTCGGCCCCGAGCAGCGTCAGCGTCACGTCGTAGCGGTCGAGTTGGGCGCCCGCCGCGGCCATGGCCTCGACGAAGTAGGTGCCGGCCGCCAGGTCGCGTTCGAGGACTCGGCTGCCCGCGTCGCCAGACTCCCCGACCGCGATTTCGCCGAGCGCGGCATCGTAGAGCGTGAACTCGGCCGCGGCGGCGCCGAAACTCGCGGTGGTGAGCCGCACGCGCACGTCCGCGGCGAGCGTGAACTGTAGCCAGTCGGCGTCGCCGGCCGGGCAGAACGAATGGCTCTGCACCGCGCCCGCAAGCAGGGTCACGGCACTGCCGGACGCATCGTCGGGCTCGAAGGCGTCGGGCCCGCAGCCGTTGTCGCAGTTCGCCATGCCGAGCGCTGCCATGAAGACCTGCTGCGCGTCGCCGGCGCTGACCTGGCCGTCATGGTTGCAGTCGGCGGCGCACACCTCGCGGTAGTTTGGCGTGTACATGGCGAGCGCAATGTAGAAGGCGGTCTGCGCGTCGCCGGACGACAGCAGGCCGTCGCCGTTCAGGTCGCCCGTGAACGTGCAGGTGGTGTCACCGGCCGCCCGCACCGGTGCCGGTGCCGCGAGCGCGCCGACGAGCAGGCCCGCTGCGAGCAGGGACCGGCCCCGGATCGTGAATTTGCGGTCCAGTCTCCAAGCGTGTCCGGCCATCGTTGCCCTCCTTGCTCCGTGCCCCGCCGCGGCGCCTGCCGTCTCGGCTTTCGCTGCTTTGCCCTCGCCGACCTCTCCCGAAGCAGACGGGAGTGGCTGCTATTGGGGAGGGTTTCCGGTGGGTCTGCTTGTCGGATTCTGCTACGGGCCGGGGCGCCGGAGCGGGCCTTGGGGGGACCGACTGTGCCGGCACAGTCGGCCGAACATCGCCGCGGCCTCACTTCGCGCAGTAGGACTCGTCGACGATTGGGAAGGCCCACTGGATGCACACGGCGGCGATCTCGTGGAAGTAGCTTTCGCCGTCCTGGCAGCAGACCGTTGCGCACTGTTCGGCCGGATAGACCTCGCCGCCGACCACCATGACGCACGTGCCCCAGGTCGACTCCCCGAACACGCCGTCGACGAGACAGCATACGGCCTCGCAGTGGCCCATGCCCTCGGGTTCGCCGGCCGCCTGTTCGCAGGCGGTGGCCGATGGCAGCGTTTGGTAGTCGAGGCCGAGGTTGCAGCAGACGGGCAGCGTGTCGCAGAGTCCGTACTCGACGACGTCGTATTCGACGCTCGCGCAGAACGCCTCGGACGTGTGGAAGTAGCGCGTGCCGTCCTGGCAGCAGGCCGGGGCACAGTTCGCTTGCCACCAGACTTCGCCGGACTG
This sequence comes from uncultured Myxococcales bacterium, assembly GCA_964422715.1. Classification (GTDB taxonomy): domain Bacteria; phylum Myxococcota_A; class UBA9042; order PWKZ01; family CAYRCM01; genus CAYRCM01. Next base: position 4,350 of record CAYRCM010000063.1, read on the forward strand.
GTCGGCGCACTCGCCGCGCGTCATGACGGTCGCCTCAGCCGAACTGATCAGGCAGCAGATGATGTCGCAGGCGTCGGGCTCGGCAACGAGCCCGCTATCCGCCGCGCACGCGGCGTCGTCGGCGCGGATCTCGTAGCGCCCGTTCGGCAGGCCGCAGCAGACGGGCGGACCCGTTTCGCAGGGGGCAACGCCCACCACGGAGGCATCCGGGGGCAGGCAGTTGCCGCGTGCGCGGTATTCGTGGTTGGATTCGCTCAGTTCGCAGCACACCGACTCGCACTCCAGGTCGGCACGCACCTCGCCCGCGCAGTCGCCCGTCACGAATGCGACCTCCGCGCCGTCGAGACAGCAAACCGGGTCGCAGTAGAGGTCCGCCACGACCTCGCCGCCCGGGGCCTGGCAGTCGGCCGCCGGCACCCAGACGAACTCCTGGAACCCCACGTCGAGGCAGCACACGGTCTCCGCTTCGCACCAGGACGGGCTCGGCGCCTCCTCGCCGCCCGCGAGAGTGCACGCGATTGCCGGCACCCATTGGGGTTGCACCGCGCCGCCGCAGCAGATGAGCTCGCAGCGCCCGTCCGGCACGATGGTGCCGGCGAGAGCCTGGCAGCGACCCTTTTCGACCTGGGCGGCCTCGTACGCGCCCCCCTCGCTCACGACACAGCAGACCGGGTCGCAAAGCGTCCGGTCGGCCTGCTCGACGCCGTGGTCGGTCTCGCACCAGCCGCGGGTCGTGAGCGCAAACTCGCCGCCCGCGACCGCGCAACAGACCTCGTAGCAGCGCGAATCGTCGGCCACGATGGAACCGCCGGCCCCGACGCACTCGTCGTACGACGGCGTGCTGTAGGCGCCGTTGAGGTCGCAACAGACGGCCCGGCAACGTGCGCTTTCGACCGGGATGCCGCCGTCGTCATTGCACGCGAAGCGATCGCGGAGGTCGTGGGCGGCATCGGGCAGTTCGCAACACACGCGCGCGCAGAGGCTGTCGTCGCAGACAAGGCCGGCCTCGGCCTGGCAGGCGATTTCGTCCGGGAGGTTCGTGGCATAGCCCCAGGGCAACTGGCAACAAACGCCACAGAGCTCGTCGGCAACGGGCCCACCGAAATACATTTCGCAGTCGGCGGCGGTGCGGAATGCGTAATTGCCCGCCAGCAGCTCGCAGCACACGACATCGGCGTCGCAGGCTCCGTCGGACACTTGCTCCCCGTCGATGCGCTCGCAGGCCTCCCGCGACAGGAATTCGCTGCGCGCCGCAGCCCCGCCATACTGGCAGCACAGCAGATTGCACTGCGCGTCGGGCACGATGACGTACGAGAGCGCCTCACAGTAGCCCGCCGGGCGCCAGACGTCGAGGTCGACGAGGTTCGTGCAGCAGACCTCTTCGCAGAACTCCGCCGCGACGACCGTGCCGCTCTGCGCGGCCGTGCAGTTGCCCGCCAGGTCGGTGCGGAACACCGGCCCGTCGCCGTCGTTCGGGTACTGGCAGCACACCGGCTCGCACAGCGCCTCGTCGGGCGCCTCGGCCCCGCCCCACTCGGCGCATTCGGAGGCCAGCATCAAGCTGAAGCCACCTTCGGGCAGGGCGCAGCACACGCCGCGACACTCGACGTTCTCGTGCGGGAAGCCACGCAGCCGGTCGACGCAGTCGGCATGGCCTGTTGCGAGCCAGTGCGGCTGTTCCTGGCCGTACTCGCAGCACACTTCGGCGCACGGCTGGTCGGTGGCGGCCACGTAGCCCATGTCCTTGCAGTCGCCGATCGGCACTCGGTCCGCGACGCCGTACGTCTGGTTGGCGGGATACGTGAACAGGCAGCAGCGCTCGGTGCAGAGCAGCGCGTCGACGACCGCATGGCCGGCGCCGAGACAATCGGCGCCGGGTCGGAGCGAGTAGCCGCCCGGCGCCAGCGGGTCGCCGTCGTAGCAGCACACGTCGGCGCAGTTGCTGAAGTCGCTTGGGGTGCCGCCGCTTTCGGTGCAGGGCCGACCCGTGGTCACGCGATGGTCCCAGAAACGCTCGCAGCAGACGGGTTCGCATGCGGCGTCGCTCGTAACCTCTCCTCCGAGGTTCTGGCAGGCGGTGGCGGGCAGCGTCACCGCCCCGTCTTGCAGGTAGCAGCAGACGCTCTGCGGGAAGCACGCGTCGTCGGGCAGCACGTCGACGGCTGGACACATCACATGCTGCATCCAGACCGGGCCCGTGTACGGGATGGTGGGGTCGGTCCAATTGCAGCAGACGAGCGGGTTGCGGCAGTGGGCCGCGTCGACGGGCCGGCCGAACTCGCCCACGCACTGGCTGGACGACATCGCCGAGTAGCGGTTCTCGGTGGTCAGGCAGCAGACGCGTTCGGCGGCGTAGTAGGCCCCGATGTTCAGGTATTCTGGAGTACCGATGTCGAGGCACTGGCCGCCTGCTCCCTCGCACAGGGCGGAAGTGGCCAGGATGTAGCTGCCGTCCGCGAATGCGCACCAGCTGACCGAAAACTCCTCCACGCAGGTGCCGTGCACTATCGCGAGGCAGGCGGATTCGAACTCGCCCGTGGCCGGGTTGAAGCATTCGGGATGGTCGTAGAACGTGTCGCCTTCCGGCGGTGGGCCCTCGGTGCCCGCGCAATCGCCGGCCGGCAACCAGGCCCAGAGGTTTTCGCCGAGATCACAACCGACGTTCCTGCAGGCTTCGGGGGCGGCCCGCGAACCCTCCGGGCACTCGAAGCCCGAGGCCCAGTGGTGGCCGACCCCCATGAGATCGCAGCAGTACGCCTCGCGCAGGCAGGCCGTGAGTTCGTGCATGGGCTGTTGCCGATACGAGTCGTAGCCGTAGCACTCCTCGGGCGTCATCACGGAGACGTGCATCGACTCGGGCTCGCTGAAACCATAGAGGCCGGACACGAAACAACAGATCTCGCGACAGTTTTCGGCCTCGCTCGGCGTGCCCTCGAACTGCGTGCACTCGCCGGGCAGGCGCCATTCGTAGATCGTCAGCGGAATGTCGCGCCGGCAGCAGACGGGCAGACACGCGCTGTCGGAAACGATGGTGCCGCCGTACGCCGCGCACTGCTGTTCAGTGCCACGGAGCCAGGCCGTGCCGCCCGCGAGTTCGCAGCACGGGTCGTCGCACGGGTCGGCCGCGGCGCAGTCGGGATCCCAGCAGTCGGTAAGCCCGTCGGCCTCGTTGTCGCGGCCGTCCTGGCAAGCGCGCTCGGGCGGGCAGTTGTCGGCAGCGGCGCAATCGCTGTCGGCGCAGTCGGTCTGGCCGTCGCTGTCGTTGTCGCGGCCGTCCTGACAGATGACCTCGGGCGGGCCGCAGCGCGGGTCTTCTTCACAGTCGGAGTCGGCGCAGTCGGTGAGGCCGTCGCGGTCGTTGTCGCGGTAGTCGTAGCAGGCCGTTTCCGGTTGACAGTCGAGCCCCTCGGCGCAGTCGGAGTCGTTGCAGTCGCTGAGGCCGTCGTCGTCGTTGTCGAGGCCGTCGCGGCAAGCCGACTCGGGCAGGCAGTTCGGGGCGTTCGCGCAGCCCGGGTCGGCGCAGTCGACGAGCTCGTCGCCGTCGTTGTCCTGCTCGTCGTTGCAGATCTCCGATACGGGCAGCGCGCAGGCCGGGTCTTCGGCGCAGTCGGCGTCCTGGCAGTCGGTGTCGCTGTCGTCGTCATTGTCGAGGTCGTCGTCGCAGTCGGTCTCGGTGCTGGGCGTCACGTTCAACGTCACATCGTAGTTCGCCACGACCCCCACACTGGCCGCCGCCGCGCGGGCAAAGTAGTTGCCGGGAGCGAGCGTCGTCTCGATGACCTGTTCGAGGCCGCTTCCCCCCGGCTGCCCGGCGGCGAGTTCCACGAGCGCGTCGTCGTAGAGCAAGACCAGCGCCGCCTCGAGCCCGCCGCTCACGGTTTCGAGGCGAACCGAGGCCTCGGCGGGCAGCGTGAAGGCGAACCAGTCTTCGTCGCCTTCAGGGCAGAACGAATGGCTTTCCGTGGCTCCGGCGGCGAGCGGCCCGGCCGTGCCGGACGCGTCGTCGGGCTCGAAGGCGTCGGGCCCGCAGCCGTTGTCGCAGTTCGCCATGCCGAGCGCTGCCATGAAGACCTGCTGCGCGTCGCCCGCACTGACAACGCCGTCATGGTTGCAGTCGGCGGCGCACACTTCGCGGTAATTTGGGGTGTACATGCCGAGCGCGATGTAGAACGCCGTCTGCGCGTCGCCCGACGACAGCAGCCCGTCGCCGTTCAGGTCGCCCGTGAACGTGCAGGTGGTGTCGCCGGAGGCCCGCACCGATGCCGGTGCCGCGAGCAAGGTGGCAACGAGATAGAGAACGACGCCCCGTGACCATGGCCCGCGTGGCCTGCAATCTGGCAGCAATGGACGCATGGGACCCTCCTCCAACCCGTCATGACAGCCCGGCCGGCCGGGCGCCGCGGAAACGCGGGGCGCCGCGCCGACCGGAAGCCGTTCAACGCACGCAGAGGCGCGCCTCGACGACCTCGCCGCCGAAGGCGGCGCACTCCGCGGCCGGCAGCCGCGAGTAGTCGGTGCCGCGATGACAGCACACTTCGTTGCAGTCCGCATCCGCGACGGGTGTCCCGCCCGTCACAGAGCAGCTGCCACGCGCGCTGTACTCAAACGAGAAACTGCCCTTCCGGCAGCAGATCTCCGCGCACTGGTCGGACGCCGCGACGAACCCGTCGACGGTCGCGCAGCTGCCACGCGTACGTTGGGTGAACTCGGTGCCGGACTGGCAGCACACGTTGTCGCAACGCGCCGATTCCACCACTTCGCCCGCGGGCGCCAGGTTGCAGAAGCCCCCCCACGCTCTCAGGAAGGCGCCGTCGGCGCGCGCACAGCAGACTTCGGTGCACGAGCGCCTGTCGACCGACTGCCAGCCCGCGCCGCACTCGCCGCCGGGGGCGATGCCGAAGGCACCCGGCGGCTTGTGGCAGCAGACGCCGCAGTTGACCCAAAGCGACGGCACACCCCCCCGGCCGACACAGTCGGGCCGGGTCTCGAAACGCCGATGCCCCATTGCAAACGTGCAGCACACGAGGTCGTACGTGCACTGGCTGGTCGGAGCCGTCTGGCCGTTGACGCGCGCGCAGGCGGACGGCGAGAGAAACTCGAAGCACGGGCCGTTCGGGCACTCGAACTCGCAGCAGGGGGCTACGCAGAGGGAGGGCGCGGCGGGCTCGCCGAGGGCGGCGCAACTGCCCGCCGTCGTCGGCCAGACCAGCCCGGCCCCGTCCTCGCAGCACATCGGTTGGCAGGAGTCTTCGCCGACCGGGGTGCCGTTCGTGTCGGGGGTGCAGTTCGCGAGGGCGACGGTCTCGTAGCGGGGGCCGTCGCCGCCGGTGAACTCGCAGCACACGGGCGTGTCGGCCACCTGGCAGGCACCGTTGAGACAGGCCATGCCGTCCCCGCAGCAGAGGTCGCCCGACTGGCAGGCCTGCCCCGCGGCAATGCACGCCTGGCACTCGCCGGCAACGCACGCGAAGCCGCTGCAGCACGGGACTTCGGTGCACGCACCGCTCGTGCAGAACTGGCAGCTGCCGGCGACGCAATCGTGGTGCAGGCCGCAGCAGGTGTTGCCGGGCAGGCAGAGGTCGCCGGCCGCGATGCACGGATCGCAGAGGAAGTCCGGGGCACTCTCACCGCCCGCGGCCGCGCAGTTGCCGCGGGTGTCGTGGGCGTATTCGTCGCCCCGGCGACAGCATTCGCGCGCGCACTGGGCCGCCTCGACCGGCCGCCCGGTGAGCACGACCTGGCATACGCCGAGCCAGGTTTCCTGGAAGAGGGTCCCGCCGGCCGATTCACAGCAGGTACTGCCGCACATTTGCCGGGCCGCGGCAGCGCTGCCCTCGCTGCAAACGCCGCTCGTGCTGACGCCGAAGACGTCGGGCGGCGTGTAGCAGCAACGGCCGCAGTTCGGAGCGGGCGTGGGCCGGCCCCCGTCCGCCAGGCAATCGTCGCGCCCGGCGAAAGCGTAGGCCGTCAAACTGCCTTCGCTCTTGGCACAGCAGACGACATCGGCCTCGCAGCGCGCGGCGGGTTCGGGCGACCCGTCGAGGCGCGCACAGGCATCGGCAGAGAGGAACTCGTAGCTGGCCCCCGTCTCGCCGGTGTACAGGCAGCAAATCTGGTCGCAGAACGCGTCGCCCAGCGGCACGCCGATTTCGGCGCAGGTGCCGGCCGTGGTGCGCAGCACGCGGTCGTCCGCATCGCGGCAGCACACCGGATCGCATTGGGCCTCGGCCACGACCGCGCCGTGGCGCTCGGCAACGCAGTCGCAGGTGGAGGTGAACGCATAGCTCGGGGCGCTGTCGGGAGGGGCCAGCCGGCAGCAGACCTGGTCGGGACAGGGCTGGCAGGTGCCATCGAGACAGCCCATTTCCGGGCTGCAGCAGGAGTCGCCCGGCGCGCAGGCGGCGAAGTCTTCGACGCAGGCCACACATTCGTCGTCCGGCACGACCTGGCCGCCGATCGCCGCGCAGCGCCCCGCGGTCGCGCGCCGCTGCAACGTGCCCTCGGCACAGCAGACGGCGAGGCAGTCGCCCATGGCGGCCGGAGTGCCCTGCCGCGCGGGTGTGCAGTTGCCGGCCGCATCGATCTGGAACACCGGGCCGTCGCCGGCCGCGGGATACTGGCAGCAGGCCGGCGCGCACAGGGCCTCGGCGCCGACGTCCTGGCCGCCCATGGCGGCGCAATCGGAGGCGAGCCGCGCGCGGAAGCTGCCGTCGGGCTCCTCGCAGCACACCGCCACGCAGTCGACGCCCTCGCGCGGGTAGCCGTTCAGGATCGAACGGCATTCGCCCTGCGTCGTGACGGTCCACTGGGTCGGGTTCTGGCCGTATTCGCAGCACGCCTCGGCGCACTGGCTGTCGGCGACGACCGTGCCGTAGCCAAGCGCCGGCAGCCCCTGACAGTTGCCGGCGAGTTGCCACGAGTAGTGCTCGCTCCGGCCGACCGCGGCCGGGTTCTGCACGAGGCAGCAGCGTTCTTCGCAGAGTTGAGGGTCGACCACATCGAGGCCGGCCGCCGTGCACTCGTCGCCCGGCACCGCCACGAACGCGCCGAGCGGCATGGGCTCGTGGTCGAAGCAGCAGACCGGGCCGCACAGCGACCAGTCGGCCGCCGCCCCGCCGTCGGCCGTGCAGGCCGCGCGGGAGGTCGCGGAGTGTTCCCAGAAGCGCTCGCAGCACACCGGCTCGCAGTCGGCGGCCGCCGTGCTGGAGCCGCCGAGACGCGCGCAGGTCGGCTCCGGCAGCTCGGTCGGGCCCTCGGCAAGCTCGCAGCAAACGGTGTCGGGGGTGCAGAGGTCGTCGGCCACGACGAAGCCCTCGGTGGCGCAGTGTACGTCCAACTTCCACGCGGGGCCGAAAAACCCGCTCTGCGGGTCGGTCACGAAACAACACACGTGGGGGTTGCGACAGTGGGCGGCGTCGACCGGCCGACCGTGGGACGCGACGCATTCGTACAGCGCCTGCATGCGGTAGCCTTGCCCGAGGAAGCAGCAGACGGTGCCGTTCAGCACTGGCAGGTCGGCGTAGCGCCAGTCGGACGTCTGCGAGTAGTCGAAGCAGGCGCCGCTGCACAGCCCGGCCGACATGTAGGCGTCATAGCCCCCCGGGAGCGTGCAATGCAGGATGTCGAGATCGTCGGAGCAGACGAGATCGGGTGGGCAGTGGGGCGGCGTGGGTTCACCGGGCTCGGGCACCTCGAAGCATTCCGGGTGCAGCTCCTGCTCGCTCGGGGGATCGGCGCGCCAGGCGCCGGGACAGTCGCCGCGCGGCTCGTAGCGGTACAGGTTGTCGCCGTAGCCGCAGTAGACCGGCGTGCAATCGGCCGGGGCGGCGGGCGCCGAGGCGCAGTCGGCAACATTCGTCCAGTAGTGGCCAGCCGGGGTGGCACAGCACACCGCCGCGCGCAGGCAACTCGTCTTCTCGCGGGCCGGTGTCGGATAGGGCCACTCTTCCCAGAGCGCGCATTGCTCCGGGGTCATCAGGGCGGCGCCGGACGGCTCGAGGCTCCCGCTGAGCGAGGTCAGGCCGAGGCAGCAGACCTGTGCACAGTCGGCCGCCGCGGCGGGCTGCCCGCCCGCGGCCGCGCAGACCCCGGGCAGCCGCCATTCGTAGAACGTCGTTTCGGGCGCCACGACGAGCGCACAGCAACTTGGCAGGCAGGCACTCGCGGCCACGGCCGTGCCGCCGTGGGCCGCGCACTGCTCGGCCGTGCCCCGCAGCCAATACGTGCCCTCGGCGAGCTCGCAGCAGGGCAGGTTGCACGGGGCCACGGCGGCGCAATCGGCATCGTCGCAGTCGCTCCGTCCGTCACCGTCGTTGTCGCGCCCATCCTGGCAGGCCCGCTCGGGCGGGCAGGGGTCGGCAGCGGCACAATCGCTGTCGGCGCAGTCGACGTCCCCGTCCCGGTCGTTGTCAATGCGATCCTCACAGAACCGCTCCGGAGGCGCACAGTGCGTGTCGGCGGCACAGTCGGGGTCGTCGCAGTCGGTCAGCGCATCGTAGTCGTTGTCGCGGTAGTCGTAGCAGTGCGGTTCGGGCAGGCAGAAGGGGTCGTGCGCGCAATCGCTGTCGGCGCAGTCGGTCGCCCCGTCGCCCTCGTTGTCGAGGCCGTCGCCGCAGATCTCCATCACAAGGACGAGGCAAGCGGGGTCCTCGGCGCAGTCGGCGTCGTTGCAGTCGGTGTCTCCGTCGTCGTCGTCGTCGACTTCGTCGGTGCAGTCGGTTTCGCTGGTGGGGGTCAGGCTCAATGTCACGTCGTAGTTCGCCACCACCCCCGAACTGTCCGCCGCCGCGCGGGCAAAGTAGTTGCCGGGAGCGAGCGTCGCCTCGATGACCTGTTCGAGACCGCTGCCGCCCGGCTGCCCGGCGGCGAGTTCCAGAAGGGCCTCGTCGTAGAGCCAGACCTGCGCTGCCTCGGGCCCGCCGCTCACGGTCTCGAGCCGCACGCGGGCCGGCCCGGCCAGCGTGAAGGCAAACCAGTCTTCGTCGCCTTCCGGGCAGAACGAGTGGCTCTGCGCGACCCCCGCAAGCAGCGTCGCGGCACTGCCGGCCGCGTCGTCGACCTCGAAGGCGTCGGGCCCGCAGCCATTGTCGCAGTTCGCCATGCCGAGCGCCGCCATGAAGACCTGCTGCGCGTCGCCCGAACTGACGACCCCGTCATGGTTGCAGTCGGCGGCGCATACCTCGCGGTAGTTCGGCGTGACCATGCCGAGCGCGATGAAAAACGCCGTCTGCGCGTCGCCCGACGACAGCAGCCCGTCGCCGTTCAGGTCGCCCGAGAAGGTGCAGGTGGTGTCGCCAGCCGCGCGGGCGGCCGTTGGCGCCGCGAGCCCCGACACGACCAGCGTGAGACCGATGCGCAGGCCCCATGCCGAAACGACCCCCCGATTCGAAGACGATGCCCGTGCTCCCATGGCCACCCCCCCGCGTGCGGCGCCGGCTGCCCCGTTCGGTGTCTCCGCACGGATTCGTGCCCGGCGACGCGCCCTCCGCGCAAGCCCGTGCGCCCGATTGAGCGGGATGTTGGCCGCGGGCGCTTGTCCGATTCTGCTATGACGCGGTCCGGGCCGGCGGGCCGGCGGGCCGGTCGCGGGAGGCGGGCTAGGGCACCGGCAGGAAGGCGGAGCTCATCGAATTGTCGCCGATGTCCCAGGCCTCGATCGACGTGAACAGGGCATCGTTCGCGGCCACGGGCGAGAGGGCGAACGTCGGCGGGGCGTTGAGGGACAGCACGGTGTCGGCCAACACCCATTCGTCGTCGGCTGCGCTCTCGTCCCATTCGAGGAGATAGAACTGGATGGTGAAACCGGCCTCGAGCAGGTACTGCTGCTTCGCGGGCGTCGGCATGGCGATGTCGTCCTCGTCGTCCTCCGTGTAGTCCTCGGTCCAGAAGTCGACCACGTTGCGTTGCGCATCGATTTCGAGAAACAGGGTGACCTCGTCGCCCTCTTCTTCGTCGTATTCGCCGTCGGCGTCGACGAAGTCCCAGAGGAGCGCGGCGGCCATGAGGATGCGCCTGCCCGCGGCGCCCTCGCCCGCGTAGTAGGCCGGCACGCGCGCCCCATTCGTGCCGTCGCAGGGGCCGGCGCACAGTTCGATCCAGCGGCCATCCCAGGAGGGCGGGGCCACCGTCACTTCGAGCCCGTCGGCAGACACCTGCAGGACGGTCGCCGGCAGCGAGCCCCACTCGCTGTAGAACGACGAGGCCCCGTCCCGCTCGTAGAACCAGACTTCGAGGTCCACGAGCCCCTTGTCGTCGCGCAGCACGATGCCGGCGGGGTCCTCGCTCACGACCACCGGCGCCTGCACGTCGGTGTTGGCGAGCTCGACGAAGTCGTCGACAAACGTCTTCCAGGCCGCCACCCCGCGGGCTGCGGCCGGCAGCTCGGTGAGCCCCGCGTTCGAGGCCGCGAAGTCGAACACGCTGAGCCCAAACGCCTGGTCCTTCGTGCCATCGGTGCGCGCGTAGAGGACGGCCGCGTCGAGCGCTTCGCCGAGCGCAGTGGCCGCCGGCGCGAGCGTGGCCACGGCGTCCCGGCTCAGGTTGGCCCAGTGGCGCAGGTCCCTGCCGAAGGAGCGTTTCTTGGCGGGAGAGACGCCAAACGCCTGGGCGTCGGCGAAAACCCGCATGAGGGTCTGGCGGTCGTTCTGGCCGGCCACGACGAAGTCGCCGAGCGCGGTCGCGACCGCCTCGAGCTGCGCGAGTTCGACCACGCTGAGCGTTTTGTTCCGCGTGGTCGCGTGGCTTTTGGTCTCGACCGTGGGTGTTTCGAGTTCCTTCTTGGACAGCGTCAGCCAGGTGCCCGTCTCGGCGTAGTTGTCGATCGCGTGTTTGGCGATGTCGCGCGGCCCGGCCGTGCGGTTTTGCCCCAGATACTGGACGAGGGCCTGGTAGTCCCAGCCGTGCTGCGGCTCGGTTTCTTCGGAGGCCAGCAGGTAATCGGCAAAGGGCCGCAGGGCGAGGCCGACTTCCAGGTTGGCCATGAGGCACGCGTCGAAACCGAGGATGTCGACGTGCACGGCCGCGCCCGCGAACGCGGCCTCGAGGTCGGCGAGCGAGAGGAACGCTTCGCCGGATTGGTTCGTGTCGCGGCCGAAACCGAGGGAACTGCGCCCGTGGTCCCAGAGGTCGAGGAACACCAGCCGATGGCCCGCGAAGCGTGTCCTGACGGCTTCGAGAAACGCGCGCAACGTGGCGGGGGCCGAGAGGTTGGCCGCCTCGTCGACGAACGCGTAGCACGTGTCGTTGCCGAAGATGTGGTCGGCGGCGTCGCGGACCAGGCACGCGCCGTCGGCGTAGCGAATGCCCTGCCAGGACTGCTTGCGCGCTCCGCCAAAGCCCACGAAGAGCGCCACGTGGGCCTGGTCTTCGGCGCTGAGCGCCGCGTAGCCCGCGACGAGTTCGCGCAGATCGTCCGACCCCGCGCCGAACGGACTGAGCCGCGGCGCCGGGATGACGCTGCCCTCGTCGGGCACCCGTTTGTCGGGGGACAGGAAGGCGTCTTCGAGATCGCTGCCGACCATGTAGATGGCCAGCACCGTGACGGTGGCCTGGTCGGGTCCGCCGCCGGAACCGTTCTCGCCGCAACCGCCGACGAGCGCGAGACTCGCGGCCAGCGGCAACGCCGCGAAACGCCATCGGGCGCGGGGCATGGTGCTCTTCCGCTGCCGGCCCCCGGCGGGCCGCTCCCGCCGGCGCGTGCCGGCGGAAGCCGCTCACCGCGTGGAGCCGATCAATAGAACTCGAACCAGAGGTTGATGACGCCGCCCTGCCCGTCGATGGGGGCTTGGCGCCCCGCCAGGTACCACTGCGGATAGCCGAACCACCACCACCAGTAGGCCTGGGAGAAGTCGGCCCAGATGCTCGTTTGGCCCGCCAGATTGGCCGAACCCGAGGGCGCGGTGAGCTGGTTGGGACCAAACGGACAGGGGACCCCGGCCACCCCGATCTGCCCATAGGACGTCTCGAGCATGTACAGGTTGCGGGCGCCTCTGCCGGCGTCGCTGGCGGGATCCATGTTGCGGGAGCAGTTGACCGTGTAGACACCGTCGGTGGCGGTGGAGGTCTCGTCGACGGACACCCAAACCTTGACCCCGAGCAGGAAGATGTCCGTGTAGTACGAAACGTAGCCGTCCTTGTCGACCTCCTCGTCTTCGAGGGCGTTGCGCATCTGGCAGGCCGCGAGTTCGGCGCAGGCCCCGGTGTCGGACTGTGGGTTGCACTTGTCGGCGGCCATCTGCTGCCAGCAGTCGCGCACCACGGTCACGGGGCAGTCGAGCCGCGTCTGCATGCACTGATCGTAGGTCGGGACCTGCGGCGTGGCGCCCGGCGCGGGCGGGTCGCCCGTCGTGCCGCAACCGTCGCCCGTAAACGAGACGTCGCGGAAGATGTCGGTCATCTCGGTGCACAAGGCGGCGAGTTCCTCTTGGGTCAGGTCGCTCACGGTCTGGACTGTGTCGCCCCCGGCCGTGTCGCCCGGGGCGGTGTCGCCGGCCGGCGCCGCGTCGCCTCCCCCCCCGTCGGAACTGTCGCAGCCCGGCAAGACCAGCCAGAGAAGCCCCGCCGTCGCCAACCCCACTGCAAAGACACGAGTGTTCCGCATGCTTCCCTCCTCAACGCGTCGGACCTGAACACCGTCGCACCGTGCGACCGAGCCGGAGTCATCTCGCGCGCGATGATAGCCGCAACCGGGGCCGTTGGGAATGGGCGGTCAGCAGCCGGGCGGGGGAGGACGCAGGGCGCCTGGCCGATGTGGCGGGGGCGTCGCGGGGCGGGGGGCGGGGCTACCGGCCCCGGCGCGGCAGCTACGGCTCGGAGGGGGCCGGGCCGGCGAGGAAGCGTTGGATGGCCGCGCCAAACCGCTCGAAGTCGCCGAGGTGCCGGCGCAGCACGCCGACGACGACCGTCGGGTCGACGTCGTCGTATTGATGGACCACGAGATTGCGAAACCCGGCCATGGCGACAAGGCGCGGTACGAGTTCGGGCGGAACGATGCGCGCATCGCCGAGCGCGCGAAACGTGTCGGCAACGCTCTGGCCGATGCGCAGGCCTTCTTCGGCCACGATGTGCGCGGCGATGTCGGCACAGGTTTCGATCATCATCTGCAGGGTGCGCTCGACGATGCGCTGGACCTTCCAGTCGGCCGTGTAGGACTCGGCCGAAATGCCCTCGTATTCGCGCAATTCGCGCCGGTGTTGCTGGAGGCTTGCGAGTTTGCGGAGCAGCAGCGGGCTATCGGTGACCAAGCGCGAACCTCCGGGCCAGCATGTCGCGCTCGCGCGGCAGGAAGTCGGCCCCTTTGCGAAACGCCAGCGACTCGAAGACGGCGCGCCGCGAACGGTCGCGCTCGCACAACACGCGGCGCTGCTGCACGATGCGGTAGGCGAGCATCTGCGGGGCGCGGTTGAGGATGACGAGATCGACCGCCTCGGTCCCGAGAATGTCGGTCGCTGAGGCGGCGAGTTCGAGCGGGGTGTCGACGGGGTCGGCGCCATCGGCCAGGAACACGGCCAGGTCGACGTCGGAGGCGGCGTGCGCCCGGCCCCGGGCCACACTGCCGAAGAGGTAGGCGAAGAGCACCCGCTCGTCCTGCCGAAACGCCGCGGCGAGCCGCTGCAGGCGGTTTTCGAGTTCGCTCGGTTCAGGCAGGCTTGCGTACACTCCCCGGCCCTTCCCCCGGTTTGCCGACACGAAACAGGCTAGCCAGTCGGTGCGCAGGCTGTCAACCGCGGC
>CAYRCM010000063.1:18177-26340 GCA_964422715.1 uncultured Myxococcales bacterium
CCGGCGGGTCGAGGACACACCGTACCCCGCCACGGTCCATCTCGGCGATGCAGCGGTTGCACGGAATGCAGGTCGAAATGTCGGGCCGGCCGGCCGCCCAACGGCGCGGCAGGTCGGGCTCGCGGATGAGCGGGCGGCCGAGCGCCAGGAAGTCGAAGCCGGCAAGCCGCGCCTTCGTCAAGTGCGCCGGCTCGCGGATGCCGCCGACCAGCACGAGCGGCAGCCGCACGGCCGCGCGCACGGCCAGCGCATCGTCGAGGAAGAAGAGCGGCGCAAACGGGTGGTGCGGCACGAGGAAACGGCCGAAGAGCGTGAGCCCGACCTTGCGCACCCGGCTCGGCTGCACGCGCACCATGTCGCGCACGGGCAAGTCGCCGCGCAGCATGTAGAACGGCGTTTTGGAGACAAAGCCGCCGCTCAGCACGAGGGCGTCGGCGCCCTCGCGTTCGAAGCGCCGCGCCACCTCGACGGCTTCGGCGGGGCCGAGCCCGCGAGCGAACCCGTCGGTGAGGTTCAGCTTGACGAGCAGCGCCACGCGCGTGCCGAGCGCGGCCCGCACGGCGCGGAACACGGCGAGCGGGAAGCGCAGGCGGTTTTCGAGGGTGCCGCCGTAGTCGTCGGAACGGCGGTTCGTGTACGGCGAGAGGAACTGCGAGAGCAGGTAGCCGTGACCGGCGTGCAACTCGACGGCGTCGAAGCCCGCCGCCCGCGCGATGGTGGCGCCGGCGGCGAAGTCGGCGACGACCCGGTCCATGTCGGCGCGCGTCATGGCGCGGCTTCGGGCGAGCCCGTAGAGGTTGAACCGCCGGATGGGCCCAATCGGCCGCCCCTCGCACAGCGCCTTGGCCGCGAAATCGCCGGAGTGTCCGATTTGCAGGGCCGCGGCGGCCCCCTCACGGTGGATGGCGTCGCTGAGCCGGCGCAGGCCGGGCCCCCCGTCGGGGGTGAGCAGCAACTGGTGGCCGTACGTGCGACCGTCGGGCGACACGGCGGCATAGGCTACCGTCGTGAGGCCCACGCCGCCCGCCGCCATGGTCTTGTGGTGCGCGATGAGCGCCCCGGAGACGACCCCGCCCTGGGCCATGCCTTCAAAGGCCGCCGTGCGCATGAGGCGGTTGCGCAGCTTCAGCGGACCGAGCGGTGCCTCGGTGAAGACCGCACTCGCCGGAACGGTCCTGAGTTTCTCGGAGCCTTCGGGCATGAGCCGCCTCCGTCTCAGCGCGTCCGCTGCCCGGCGGGCGTGGCCACGGCACCCGGCGGGCGCGCCTCGCGCGCAAACCGGCGCGGGGGCCCGATCCGCAGCACCGGACGGTCCCCGGAGCGCGCAGTGTAGTCCTGTCGGCGCCGTCAAGCACGCACGTTTTGTCAGGCCGGCGGGCGCCCCCCGCGCTACTCGATGCGGTAGGTGTGGCCGCGCGGCACGCCGGCGCGTTCGAGCGCCACGGTGACGGTCGGCGCCGTCTTCACCCAGTCGTAGGCCCGCAACGCGGCGTCGGGCGAGATGAGCGGAATGCCGGAAATGTTGATGGCAACATCGCCGTTTCGAATCCCCAAGGCGGGCAGCGGGCTTGTGGGGCGCAGGCCGAGCAATTTGATCCCGACCATGCGCCCCTCGCGGATGAAGGGGACCATGCGCCCGCACGGAGTCACCGGGGCTTCGGGGGCGAACCAGCCATCGCGCGTGGCCTTCGTCACCACCCAGGTGGTGTCGTCGAGCTGGCGAATGCCTGGAAACGGCGGCGGCGCGGCCTCGGCCGGCACGGCCTCGGGGGTCAGGATGCCGCCCTGTACGCGTTCGAGAAACACGAAGCCGGGCCGTTCGACCGCGCGCACCCCTTCGAGTTCGAGGGCCGCCAGAAACGCGCGGTACAGGACGGTTTTCGACACGGGCTTCGCTATCAGGATGGTGATCGGCACCTCGTAGAGATCGCGCGGGATGACGAAGTTGCGCCCCGTGAGCCGGCCCATCTCCTCGGCGGCCTGGCGCAGCGGCGTCTTGTCGAACTGTACGGTCACGGGCTCCCGCGGCCGCGCGGCCGGCGCGGCGGGCGCGACCAGGGCGCCGAGCACCGCGGCGGCGAGCAGTCCGGCGAGTGCCGCGGCACGGCGGAACCCGCGGCCCCGCAAGGCGCGGGGGCGGCGTTCGTTCGCGGTCATGGGCAACCCCTTTCTGCGGCAGCCTCACGCGCCGCGGCTGCGGGGGAAGGCGCCGGCGCCATTGTAGCGCCGCGCCGGACCTGCTAGACAGCGTGGTTGCGCACCGCATTCCGCGGCTGCGGCTGCTCTCACGCAAGGAACGGCAATGAAACGATTCGTGCCCCGCTTCCCCGCGCTCTCGGCTGTCCGGCTTCGTGCTTTCTACGGCGTTGTGGTGGGTCTCTTCGTGGCCGCACTCGGCTGCTCCGGCGGCAGCGACACGCCCGCGGCCGGCGACGTGCAGCCGGCCACCGACGCCCCGGGCCAGGGCGACACGGCCCCCGACCTCACGCCCGATGCCGGGCCCGACGACCTGCCGGGCGGCAACGACACGGCCCCCGACACGGGCTCGCGCGGCGACGTCGCCGTCCCCGACGCCGGCCCGCCGGCCGACGTCGCCCCGGCCGACGTGGCCGCCCCCCCGTTTGCGGCGTGCAGCTACACGAACCCGTTTTCGCAGGGCGCCGAGTGCAAGCAGTACACGGGCCCGGCCTGGACCGAGGAGACGGCCTCGGCCAACTGCGCCGCGGTGCTGCCCGGCACGGCCGGCACGTTTGCGCTCGGCGAACGCTGCGGCTTCGCGGTCGAACTCGGCCGCTGCGTCGTCACGGCGACCGACGGCACCGACTACACGCTCGTGTCGGGCGGCAGCGACGAGGCGAAGTGCGACCTCACGAAGGCGGGCTGCGAGGTGTTTGCGAAGGGCGTGTTCGTGCCCGGCCCGCCCTGCGACGGCAGTGTCGAGCCGCCCCTGCCCGGCTACGGCACGACCCCGTTCATCCAGCCCTACCTGAACTGCCGTGACCCGCTGCCCGGCGAGCCGCCCGGCACCGGCGAAAACGGCCAAGTCTGCACCTGGACGCTCATTTCGGGCTGCACCGAGCCCGGTCGGCGCTACGACGACTACGCCTCCTGCGCCGACGTGCTCACCCAGCGGCCCTACTACCCGGCCCCCACCGAACCGCAGACCGCGCCCGAAGACCCCCGGCTTTCCGACCCGGTCTACCAGGCCGAACTCCGCTGGGTCGCCGAGCAGGTCGAAGCCTGCGCCTGCGTGTGCTGCCATTCGACGCGCGCGGCCCCGCGCGGGCCCTCCATGTGGTACGTCGAGGCCGACCCGCTGTGGATCGACTCGGTCGCCGACTCGGGCCTCTCCATGCTGGCCGGGCTGTCCGACTCGACGGCGCTCGGCGCCTATCCGGCCGCCGAAAACCACGGGTTCGACCGGACGGCGCTCGGGCTGCCGACGAACGACATCCCGCGCATGCGCGCCTTTCTCGAAGCCGAGTGGGCGCGGCGTGGCTTCACGCCCGAGCAGGGTGCGGCCTACGCGCCGTTTGGCGGCCCCATCTACGACCAGTTGATCTACGAGCCCGAGCCCTGCGCGGCCGGCATCGGTGTGGCCTCGGACGGCCTCATCACCTGGCGCAACGGCCCGGCCCGCTACATCTACGTGCTGGCCGAAGGTTCGCGCAACCCGGGCGTGCCGCCGAACCTCGACCTGCCGGAAGGCACGCTCTGGCTCGTCGACGTGCCGCACACGAGCGACGCGGTCTCCCCAGGGCTCACGTACGGTGACGTCACGGGCGACCTGCGCCAGCGCGTGCCCGCGGCCGGCGCCCCGCCCGCCCTCGAAGACGGCACCACCTACCTGCTCTACGTGCTGCGCGACATCGGCTTCCCCATCGCGCGCTGCCTGTTCACCTACCCCGCCGAGTAGCCCGCTGCCGCGACCACGGATTGGTTGACGCCGTCGGGCGCCGTCGCCGATACTGAGCGCCGTTCCGTCAGGTGCAGCGCGACCGAGTCCGTGCGCACGAACCGGCTCCGTGGCGGGGCCCAGGAGAGCAGTCATGACCCTACTCTACCGTTGTGGACCGTCCGGTGGCTCGGGCGGCGCGTACGTCTGGGACCACGACATTCCCGACGACGCGAAGGCCAAGCGCATCACCATGATGTTCGGCGACAGGGGCCTGAAGTGCATCCAGATGCACCTCGAACGCCCCGACGGCAGCGCCTACGACCTCGGCCGCTGGGGCACGCCCGACGGCGCCGACCAGAACTACGTGGTCACGCTCAACGAAAACGGGGGCGACGAGGAACACATCACGGGCATCAAGGGTTCGTTTGGCAAGACCGTGAAACGCGTCGGCATCATCACGAGCAACGCCACCCGCGGCCCGTATCCCCCCGGGCCCGACGACGACGACGCCCCGTTTCTCTACCGCGTCCCGAAGGGCCTCTACGAGATCGTCGGCTTCGTCGCCCGCTGCGGCACGTACGTCGACGCGCTCGGCATCGTCTACCGCCGCCGCCAAGAGCAGGACTGAGGCCGCGCCGTCCCGCCAGCGCGGGACAAGGGCCCTGAGCGGCCCGAGGCCGCGCCGCAGCCGGAACGTGCGGCGCGATCGGAAGGATCGGCCATGGCGAAGCCGCCCGCCCGCCGTACGAAGGGTTCCCGCTGCGCGGCAAACCGTTCGGAGCGCGCCGCACCCGGACCGCCGGCGCCCGGTCTGCACCCCGATCTGCCCGCGCTCGCAGGCCGCGTGCTCGGGTTTCTGGTCACGGAGTTCGGCTGCACGCTCGTCGCCCCCGTCGGCCCGCCACACCCGCGCGAGGCTTCGGTGTTCTTTCGCAACGCCACGACCAGCGTGCACGTGCACTTCGATGCCTTCGTGCCGCGTCCGGACGTGGGCCTCCGGCGTCTCGCCCGCGACCCGGACGGGCCGCAGACGGTGCCCCTCGCCCGCCTCGTCGCGTTACGCGCTCCCGCGGCACAGCCGGGCGTCCCCCTGGCCGCACCCATCCCTGGGCCCGCGCCGACCGCCCCGCCCGACCTCGAGGCCGCGCTCGTAGAGATGGGCGCGCTGCTACGGCAGCACGCCGCCGATGTCCTCCGCGGCGACTTCCGCGTCTTTGCCGAGCTCCGGCCCCTGCTCTGCGCTGAACGCCGCGCCGAAAACCAACGCCGCTTCGGCACGAGTACCGGCGAGTCACCGCGCTTCACGGGCCGCCCGACGCTCGCCGAACTCTTTGCCGACCTGACAACACCCTGGCTGCGCGTGCCGCGCGCCTACCAGGCCGTTTGGGACTACGGTTACTCGCGCGCCGAGATAGCGGCGCACCTCGCCATTTCCGAGCCCGCCGTCGAAGAACTGCTCGCCGAGTGGGACCGCCTCGGGTAGCCTCCGCGCGCCCGACTTCGGCAAGCCGGGGACGGCTTGGAACGCAGCCTGGCAAGGCGATGGTGCCGGCCGGCCGGCTACGCCGGGTGGTCAGTCCAGCGGCGGATCGCCGTCAGCGGGCCCCTCGCGCTGACCGCGCGCAGCGAAAGCCAGTGTCCGACGCGGCTGCGTCGACCCGGCTCTTCAGCCGCTCGGCGCCGTTGCGCACGACACGCAACTCGTCGTCGCAGTCCACGGTCCAGGCCGCCCCGTTGTTCGGCAACTGCGCCAGATCCGCATGCCAACAGTCGTGGGTCCATTCGACGAGACCGCCCGCCGCCGGTCCTTGGTGAAAGCGCACCCGCAGCCACTCGGCCTCGGAAAGCAGGCGGGCGCGAGCGAAGTCGCAATACTCGCGGGCCTGGGTCCAGTCGACGCACGTCACGGGCGACGGGGCGTCGGCCGGCGGCCGTTCCGCATCCGAGAGGGCACGTCGGTTCCAGCCTCCGGGGCCGCGGACCGCGCAGAGGCCGTCATCCCAGTGCGGTGTGAGACAACGGCCTTGGCCGACACAGGCCAGGTAATGGGCCACGCTGACCGGACGACTCGTCACCTCGAAATCGGGAACCGTGGCGACCGGGGCGGGGCTCGGCGCGCCAGCCGAAACAACCGTCACCGGCCCGCCCGGCACGGAAACCCAGACGGGGCTCTGTTCGGCGGGAAGCAGCGGCGGAGGCCACGGAGCGACGTCGGCCACGGCAGCACTTGCGGACGGCGTCGCGGTTTCGGGACGGCCGCCCGGCTGCACGACAGCTGGCGCGGTCGCGCCGCTCGGCGCCTCGCCTGACCCGCCCTCACAGTGCCGCCCAAGCAGCAGCAGCGCTGTCACAACGGCGCACAGCAGCGCCACGCCGGCCAACGGGAGGACCGACTTGCCGCGCAACCTCCTGCTCGGCAGAGAGGCCGCGGGGCCACCCCCGACGGGCAGCGGCGCGGCGGGGGCGGGCGGCACGTCTGCGCCGCGCGGAGCCGGCGGCGCCCCATCCGGTTGCCCGGGCCCAGCAAGGAGAGCGCCGCCCGGCGCACCGGCACTCGTGGCGAGGCCCTCGGACAGAACCGCGAGAGGGTCCAGGGGTTCGAGGCGCCGTACGCTACCGAGCGGTCCCGCCAGCACGGCGGGCTGCCGCGTGAGCCGCCGGTAGAGCGCATCGTAGTCGCGGTCGAGCCAGTACCACGTGGTGGAACGGAGGCGCAGCGGGATGTCTTGCTCGCTGCCGGCGCCCAGCAGCACCGGGATGAAACGCTCGTTGCGGCCCCCGTTGTCGTAGAGGGCCTGCACGACGGCTGCACCCTCCCAGACCGCGCCGCGCCAGACGCCGCACGCTGGCAGTGCTGATGGCGCTGCTCACCTCCGCCATCGCGCCGAGGGCGTGGGCCGAGCCACGGTGCGTCCCGCAGTGCTGCGAAGCCAGGCAGGTGCCGCGCCTGGACGCCAACAACTGCTGTCCGGGCTGCTACCGCAAGGCCGCGGCGCGGCCGACGGGCAAACGGGATCCCCGAACCGGGATCCCCTGGGTCTCCATCCGCGGGGGAGCGTTCGAAATGGGGTCCAGCTCGATCGCTTCGTGGGAGAAGCCCGTTCACACCGTCCAGCTGGCCTCGTTCGACATGGCCCGCAGCGAAACGACGGTTGCCCAGTACCGCGCCTGCGCGGGCGCCGGTGCGGGCACGGACACGCGCGTCACCGGCATCGAACACTCGCAAAGGGAGTTCTCCGCGGACCCTCTCTGCAACTGGAACCAACCCGACCGGGACGATCACGCCATGAACGGTGTCACCTGGGAGCAGGCCAGGGCCTTCTGCCGCTGGGCGGGCGCCTCGCTCGCGAGCGAGGCGCAGCGGGAGTGCGCGGCACGCAGCGGGGGCCGCAACCAGCGCTACCCTTCGGGCAACGCCGAGCCGACCTGCGATCTGGTGGTGATGGGGGATGTCGCCGGCAAAGGGATCTGTGGTCTCGCTCGGACGTGGCCGGCGTGCAGCAAGCCGGCGGGTTTCTCGGCGCAGGGCGTCTGCGACCTGGCCGGAAGCCTGTGCGAGTTTGTCGAGGACGGCTGGCACGAGTCGTCCGAAGGCGCTCCTGACGATGGCTGGGCATGGGTTCTGCCGGGAGTGACGTTCCGGGACGCCGTCGTGCGCGACGGCGGCTTTGAAATGCTCGCTGCCTCGGACTTTCTTGCCGCGGCGAGGGGCTACGCCAGCACCGATGGGCGCTACGCGCACATCGGCTGGCGCTGCGTGAAGCCGCTGCGCCGATTGCGACGCGTCCGCGAAGACTGGCGATTCGTTCCCCCTACAGGGGACGCGTGCTCTCATCCCGGACGCAGGAGCCCGCCACGCACGCGTAGCCTCCTGCACAAACCCCGCACGAGCCGCCGCAACCGTCCGGCCCGCACTGCCTGCCCGCACAATTCGGCGCGCACACGCACTGGCCCGCTGCGGCACGTACGTCGACGCGCTCGGCATCGTCTACCGCCGCCGCCAGGAGCAGGACTGAGGCCGCGGCGGAGCCGCCCACGCGACCCCGCGGGCCGCCCGCTCAAGGCCGCGCGCGGCTGCCGACCGGGTCGACGCACTGATCCAGGCCGAGCACCGTGAGGAAGATGGCCTGGGCGTCGCCCGCCGTGACCTCGCCGTCGCCGTTGCAGTCGGCGGCGCAGGCCTCCTCCTCGCTTGGCACGAAGGCGCCGAGCGCGATGAGGAAGGCACTCTGCGCGTCGCCGGCGCTGAGTTCGCCTTCGCCCGA
>CAYRCM010000064.1:0-26317 GCA_964422715.1 uncultured Myxococcales bacterium
CTCCGGGCGGCGTGTCGGCTGGGGCGGGCAGATCGGCAGAGGCGTCGCCTCCGGGTGCTGTGTCGGCACCGGGCGGGGGCGAGGCAGGGCCGCCGCTGCCGCACGCGGCGAGGCAGAGGGCGAGGAATGCGAGAACGACCTTCGCTGCCATGCGGACCTCCTTCACCGGCCGGGCGGCGCCTGGCGTGCGCGGGGCGCTGCGGCCGCCGATTCTAGCACGAGCGTTCCGTGAGGCACCGGGCGGGGCGGGGGCGGCGGCTGTCCCCTCCGCCCCGGTCTGGGGCCCGGCTACGGCAGGGGGTCGACGCAGGACATCATGCCGAGCGCCGTGCCGTGGATGCGTTGGGCGTCGCCGGCCGTGATGCGGCCGTCGCCGTTGCAGTCGGCCGCACAGTGTTCGTCGTGGCTCGGGGTGCCGAAGCCGAGCGCGAAGCCCCAGGCCGCCTGGGCATCGGCGGCCGTGATCCGGCCGTTGGCCGTGACGTCGCCGTGGTGCAGGCAGGGCGGGTCGGCCGCGAGGTCGCGCGACAGATGGGCCACGAACCCGTCGACGAGCCCCGGCGGCGCGGTCTGGAACGCCCCGGGCGTCGTGCGGTGCTGGCCAACCGACCAGCCGACGAGCACCACGCTGCCGTCGCCCGGGATGTAGGCGTGGCGCGACTGCTCATCCGTGGCCTCGGCCGAGCCGAAGAACGTGCCGGCCGTGACGACCTGCAAGTTGCGCGTGATACGCAAGACGAAGGCCGCGCGGTCGTCGCCGAACCCGTCGCCGAACGTGCGCTGGTAGGCATCGGCCTGGATGGGGAAGCCCGGGTCGCGCGCCTCGCCGGTGACGATGAGCGTGCCGTCGATGGGGTCTATGGCCACAAAGAGGCTCCCGCCGGTGTGGTAGGCGCCGCTCACGGCCGGGTCGTGCAGGTAGCTCGAAAACTGGGTCGAGAAGTCGGTGGGCAGGGAGGCCACGAAGGGCTGCTCGCCGGGCACCGGCGTCCAGGAGTACACGCCCGGCGTCACCGGAAAACTCGTGCCGACGGTGGTCCCGGTGCAGACCACGCGGCCGTCGGGGTCGACCACGACGTCGGCGGCCCAATCCCGGTCGACCCCGCCGAGGTAGGTGGCCGCGAGCAACGTCGTGAGCCCGGCATCGAAGCGCGCGAGGAGCGCGTCGCGGTTGTTGCTGACGCGGTCGTAGGCGCCCGGGGTCGTGGGCAGGTTCGGCGACTGGGTGGCGCCCGTCACGATGACCGAGCCGTCGGGGGCGTAGCCGAGCGCCACGATTTCGTCGGCCTCGTCGCCGCCGTAGAACGTGGCCGCCTGGAGTGTGGACAGGTCGGGGCTGAGACGCGCCAGGAAGCCGTTCTGGTTGTACATCGCCGGGCCGGGAAAGGTCTCGGCGTAGGCGCCCGGGGTCGTCGGGAAGTCGTACGACTCGGTGTTGCCCGCTACGGTGAGCCGGCTCGCGAGGTCGGCGTCGACCGGCCCGATGGCGTCGCTGCGCCTGCCGCCGAGGAACGTCGCCGCCACGATGTCCTGCAAGGTTGGGGTGAGGATGACCACGACCCCGTCCGGCTCTCCGCAGCCGTTCGCGCACGAGGGCTGGAACACGCCGGCCGTGGTCGGGAAGTCGGCCGAGCGGCTCCACCCCGTCAACACGAAGTTGTCGTTCGGCTGGAACGTGAGCCGCGCCGGCGCTTCGTCGTTCGCCCCGCCGAGAAACGTGAGCGTGCGCAGCGCCCCGAGGTCGGCGTCGAGTTTCGCGGCGAAGATGTCGACGCCCGGCCTCTCCTGCACGTAGGCACCCGTACGGCTCGGGAACTCGGTCGAGGTCGCCCGGCCAATCGCGTAGACGTAGCCGTCGCGGTCGACGATGACGTCGTCGGCGTGGTCGTCGCCCATCCCGCCGAGGTACGTCGAGGCGAGCAGCGGGTCGACGTAGAGCGGCCGCGCCGGGTCGTAGCGGTCGACCGCGAAGCCGTAGGTGGCGCCGGCCGCCTCATAGGCCACGGCGACCGCTTCGCGCCGGCCCGCGGCGTCGACCTGCCAGGCGCGGGGGCGCGTGAACGCGAGGAGCCCCCCCTCGGTGAACACGTCCAGCTCGTGCGTCGGGCCCGCTTCGAGTGCCGCGGCCCCGGCGACCGCAAGCCGCAGCCCGTCGAGCGAGGCCCCGGGCTGCACCGTGAACACCTTCTCGACCGCCCCCGCCTTGAGCCGGAGCCCGAGCCGGATGCCCGGCGCCACCTCGCCGAGGTCGAGGCGCCCGTAGGCCGGCACGCCGACGAGCCAGCCCGCCGGGTCGTTGCCGATGAACCACTGCAGGGCGACGGGTAGGCGTTGCCGGCCGCGGATGGCTCCCGGCGCCGCGCCGGCCACCGTCTCGACGAGGGCCACGAGCCGGCGTGGCGAGCCTGGCGCGGGCGGGGCGGCGAGGTCGGCGGGTGCCGGCACGACGTAGACGAGTTCCCGTGCGTGGGTCACGAAGACGACCCCGTAGGCCGTCTCGGCCGTGAACGCCACGCGTGGGTCGGCTTGGCCGCGGTTCTCGACGAAGCCGGGCGGCGCGAGGGCCGCGGCCGGGGCGCCGAGCGCGAGCAGGGTTGCAAGCGTCGTGGCAACGAGGACACCGGGAGCGGGCAAGCGATGCGGGCTTTCCATGGCGACCTCCTTGTTGGCGCACGCGGCGCGTGCCCCCAGCGTACGCAGTTGCGGGCCGCCGGGGAAGGGGGGGGGCCGCTTGCCCAGCCAAGGGTCACAAGCAGAAGTCGGCGGGCGTCGGCTCACAGTGCAGCGCAGGCGTCGGGCGTTCGAGGCGGATGGGCGCCGCGTGGTTGCGGGCGTAGTCGGTGTCGCCGATCGTGAGCGTGTTGCCCACCTCGGCATACCACGCGATGACCATGCCGGCCGGCACGGCGATGGGCGGTGCGGCCCAGTTGCCGTCGCCCGTTGCGGCCATGTCGACCGACGTCCAGGGAGCCTGCTCGACGTCGCTGAAGATGCGGTCGGGCGACCAGGTCCACCAGACGCGCGCGTACTCGGCGTTGGCCGTGGCCGTGGCGCTCACGAGCAGGTTGTCGCCCGCGAACTCGGCCGTGGCGGCGAGGATGTTCGGGTACAGCGTGGCCTCCGCGCCCGGGCCCGAAACCAGCAGTTCGACGCCGAGGAGTGGGACGACGCTCTTGCTCGTCACGTCGCCGTCGTCGCCGTCGGCCCCCGCCTCCGTGGTGGCCTTGCGCACGTAGCGCCAGGGCCGTTCGACGAAGCCGTCGAGAAAGGCGCTCTCGTCACCGGCCGCCATGCCGTTGACACCGTCGTGCAGGTCGTACATGGCAACATCGCCGTCGATGACGAACATGCGCGGGAAGAGCCGGTCCTTGTTGTACACCGTGGACAACAGGTTGAGCGAGGCCGCCCCCGCCGGGGTCGAAAGCCGCCAGTTGCGTCCGTCGACGTTGCCCCGCACGTCCTCGGCCAGAAGTGAGCCCGGGGCGCAACCGTACGCGGCCTCGACGAAGCGGCTGGCTTCCAAAGGATCTTGGCCGTGCGAGCCGCCGGGGATGGCCACCTCGATGCGGTCGTCGATGAGCGAAGCGAGCCACGCGCCCGCTCCCTCCTTCGAGAAGCCCCGCAACGCCACCCGTTCGACGCGGCCGCCGCCGACTTCGGCGAGCCGCTGCAGGAGCGTGATGGCGCGCATGTCGGTCGTGGCGAGCGCCAGCGGGAAGTTGCCGCGCACGAAGTCGACGGGCTCGCACGGGTTTTCGCGCATGAGGTGGACGCCCGTGGCCTGCGTGATGTCGCCCCGCGTCGGATAGCCCATGCCCACCCAGTCGGGGTACTCGCCGTGGTAGAGCACGGGGATGCCGAAGTAGTGCGCAATGCCAGCGGCGACGCGTGATTCGATGTTCTGCGTGTAGTGGGCTGCGTAGACGAGCCCGAGGTGTGCGTTCGGCGTGTTCGGCCAGGCCGCGGGCACGTACACGGCGGCCGCCTCGCGCAGCGTCACGTCGACCGGGTTGCCCTCTGGGTCGTAGCCCCGGTAGAGACCGCCCGACCAGTCGCCGAAGTAGACCGTGACGCCGTTCTCATCGCGCTCGGCGGTGAGGTTCCATTCGAGGTCGGCGAGTGTCAGCGCCTTGATGGCCGCGAGGTCGACGAGGTCGCGCGGCGAGCCCGGACGGCAGGCGGTGCCGGCAGACGGCCACGTGCAGAAGTTGCAGTCGGGGCCCGAGAAGCCGGGCGGGCAGGGGGAGCCCGCGTCACCGGCGGGGGTGTCCGCGGCCGGAACGTCGGGCGCCCGCGCGTCGCCGGGGGGCGCGTCGGCCGAGCTGTCGGGGGGCGCGTCCAGTGCGGCCCCGTCGCTCGGGGCCGTGTCGCCGCCGAGGGCGGTGTCGCCGGGGGCGGGGCTGTCGGCCGGCACGTCGGCCGGGCCCGCCGTGTCGCGGGCGTCGGCGCAGGCGTCCGGCTCGAACCCCCCGCCGCAGACCCCGCGGCCGTTGTTGCTGCCGCACGCCGCGAGAACGAGGGCGCAGATGAGGGCGATTCCTCGCATCATGGCTTCCTCCCGGCTGTCTGTGTTGGCCCGGGGCGCGGTGAGGTGGCCGCGGCCCTGCCGACCGGCAGTGTAGCACGGCCGCGGGCGGTGGCGGCTCAGGCCCGCTTCGCCGCGCTGCCGGCGCAGACGAGGCGCATGGCACAGGCGCGGCAGCCCTTGAGTCGCACGGGAAACGAGACGGCGTTGAGGACGACGTAGCCGGCGAGGATCGCCCAGTGCAGCGTGCCCACATCGGCGAAGACCCCGATGAGGATGCCCGCGATGAGGAAGAGCGGCGGCGACAGGACGTAGAACAGCGCGAGCCGCATGCCCGTGCGCGGGTCGCCGCAATCGGGCTTGAACAGCCGGCTCGCGAGCCGGCCCCAGCCCAGGTGACACGACTTGCCGTAGTAGTGGCAGCCGGAGCAGTTGTGTTTCTTGAGCAGGACCTGGAAGACCAGCACGACGGCCGTCCAGGCGAGGGTGGCGACCGGCCAGCCCTGCCACTGGAGCGGCCAGACGAGCCAGCCGGCCGCCACCCAGGTCGAAAGGTAGAGGAGGTTTTCGGCGACGATCCACGACGTCGGGAACGATTCTCGGAAGGTGGGGGCGAGCCGGTCTCGGTATTGCGGGTACATGGGGGTCCTCCTCGTGCTGCGCTGAGCCGCGGCCGGCAGCCGACCGGCAACCGGCCGGTGGGTGCCGGCCAGGCGCGGCATCTTCCCGCGTCGGTGGCGGCGGGGGGCGGCACCGGCGACGGGCGCCTCGGCCTCCCCGCTCAGCGTCCGTCGCGCCAGTCTTCGATCGGCCGCAACTCGGCCATCAGCGCGGTGAGGTTCTCGCGGTGGCGCGGCAGATCCCGGAGCAGCGCGTCGACGGCCTGCTGCCAGTGCGCCGCGTCGTCCGTGACGTCCTGCGCGACTTCGGGCGCGATGAGCGTCCGCCAGGCCTCGACGAGCGGTGTGACGTTCGACGGGGCGTACACCCCGTTCGTGAACTCGGCGGCGAGCGGCGCGAGGCGTTCCGCGATGGTGGCCCGCAGCAGCCGGATGAACTTGTCGCAGTCGAGCTCGCGCACGCCGTAGCCGCCCGTGTCCGGCGGGTCGAAGTTGACGTCGTAGCCCGCGCAACTGCCCGTGACGACGTTCCAGTTGGGCACGACACCGGGGTCGCCGGCCGGGTGCAGCGCCGACCAGAAGATGGGCTCGGGAAACAGGAACGTCTTGTCGAGGTCCCACGGGATGAGTGTGAACCGGCCTGCCGTGGGGTCGTGGTACCAGTAGTAGTTGTGGTTGTACGCACCGAGAACGATTTCGCCGATTTTCAAGCCATACCACACGAGGAACCCGTCGAAGTTGGCGATGCCGCGGTCGACCACGACGTAGCGCGCGAGGGCGTCGAAGTCGAGGAACGCGGCGAGGTCGGTGGCGAACGTCTCGTCGTCGGCGCGGGCCAGGGCGTCGCGCAACGCCAGCATGTCGCTGACGTCGGCCGCCTCCTCGTTGGTCTTGAGCGCCGCGAGGAATTGGGCCACGGTCTTCTCCTCGGCCGGCCACACCTCCTTGTACAGGTTGCCGTCGCCCCCGTCCGGAAAGCGCGCCGCCGTGAAGCGGCCGTCGACCTGCTCGACCGCCAGGTACAGGCCGCGGCTCACGTCGTTCACGTAGAGCCGCACGTAGGCCGTGCGCGGCGCCGGGACGCCGAAGGCCCGGAACAGGTGGTAGCCCAGCATCTCGTGCATCTTCGTGGCGTCGGCGGCCATGGCGTGGAGATTCAGTTTCTTGAGGCCATCGAGCCGGTTGTCGGGCTGGAGGCGGTCGAAGTCGAGTTTCAGCGAGAATTTTGCGCAGATGTCGATGCCACCGTACTCGGCCATGACCTTCACTTGCCGCTGGCCCGCGTCGTCGATGCAGGCGGTGATCGACTGATCGCCCTTGTACCGCACGGCGATCGGGTCGAGCGTGGCGCCGTCGTAGTCGAGCTGGGCCGGCACGTACCGGGACACCACTTCGGGGATGAGACCGTCGCTCACGAGCTGCGAGTAGTCTTCGAGGTCGGCCAGGTCGGCCGGGCTGAGCGTGAGGCGGACGACGTGCACCCGCGTCGGGTCCAGCACCCCGTCGCCGATGCCGGGCTGCGCCGGGGTCTCGTCGGGGCCGGTGGTGTCGGCGAGCGGGGCGTCGGGGCCGGCGGCATCGGGGCGCGGGGCGTCGGGGCCGGTGGTGTCGGGGGCCGCCCCGTCCGGGGCCGCGCCGTCCGGGACCGAGGCGTCGGGGATTGCGCTGTCGGGCGCGGCGGGCCCGCCGTCGGCGGAGCCGTTGCCGCCGCCGCACGCGGGTAGGCCGAGGACGCAAAGGAGAAGCGCACAGGCGTACCGGCGGAGCGATGTCATGGGTGTGTCTCCCCGAGAAAGGTCCGGCCGGACGCTAGCAGAGGTGCCGCGGCGGCTCAACTGTGGCGCGGTTGGCTACGCGGCGGCTCGGGCTCGTCATCGCGGAGCCGGCCCAGGTCGACTCGCTCTGAGACAACGGGCGGCCCTCCGGCTTTGCCGGGGAGGATTCCGACGTTCGGCAGATCCTGGATTCATGCCAGGCCCGCGTCGTCCTGGCGTTCGACAGGCCAGGGGAGCTGCAGAATCGCGCGAGCACCGAGACTCTGGGACCGTCGTCGAAAGGTCCTATGCGGGGAGCGCCGACGGAGTGCCCCCGCTCGGTGGGGGGCGCGAGAGATCGGTCCCGGCCGCGAGCGCACGCATGAACGCAATCGCGCGCTCGCCGGCCTCATCGAGCGTCTGGCAGCGAACGAGGTTCGGCCGCTGTTGCACGTAAGCCCAGAGGAAGTTGCGGCCCACCACGTCGGGCTCGATGTGCACGAACACCGGCGGTGCCCCGAGGCCGGCGAGCAGGCCGAGCTCGAAGCGCGCCGCCGGAGCCGCGACGGGGGTGCCGTTCGGCTTGGCGACGCCGGGTGCGGGCGGGGCCTCCCGCCAGCGCATGGCCGCGGCCAAATGGAACACGACGCACGCCGCGCCACGCAGGGCCTCGTACTGGCGCGCGACCAGTTTGTCGATCAAATTCTGTTTGGCGTCGCCGTTCTCCTCGTCGACGCCCTTCCAGTTCTCGTCGGTCGGGTCGTAGTGCCCGAAACCTGCGGCGCTCAGCCGCGCGACGACGACTTTGCGCCAATCGCCTGTGTGGCTGCCGTAGAGCGCGACGTAGGGGGCCCGCGGGATGGCCATCACGGTCTCACGCGACATGGGCAACCTTTCTCGGCGCAGCCATCGAAATCGTTGTCCTCCAGCCCAAGCCAGTTCTCGATGTGCTCGCGCAGGGCTTCGCCCACCGGGGCCCACGGCGGGATGAAACTGGCGTCGAGCCCGACGCGGCGGGCCTCGTCCAGCCAGGCCGTCACGGCCCGCAGCGGGTAGTCCTGGCGCAGCAACGCTTCGCCGACCTGCTGGTACTCGTTGCGCAGCGTGGTCTGGAAGAGGCCCGGGTCGTCGCTATTGATGCAGATGGGCAAGTCGGGCTCTCCGGTGCCCGGGGCGCGCAGGCCGTATTGGTTCAGCCGCAGGTAGGGCAATTCCTTGTAGGAGCGCCAGCCGCCGATGGCGAGGTTCGACGACGGGTTCACCTCCAGGACAAGGTTGCGCCGCAACAGCCGCGCTCGCGCCGCCTTCTGGGCGGCATCCACGAGAGCGACCCAACCCGGCTCGTCGATGGGCAGGCCCAGCGGCTCCGCTTGCTTCTCGGGGGGCGTGCCCAGTTCCGTCGCGATGGCCGCCTCGGAACCCACCGCCGGCCCGCTGCCCCCGCTTGCGCCGGGCCCGCCTGGGCCGTGCGGACCGTCGGGGCGCAGCGCGCGCAGCGCGGCAGCGATCCGTTCGTCGGGCTGACTCACCTTCAAGTCCACCAGCAGGCGCAACAGGCGTTCCCGCGCGGCATGGGCCGCTCCGGCGTCGCCGCCGCCATGGGGCCGGTCGAGCACGGCGTAGCACCACAGGAGGTCGAGCAGGTGTTCCCCGGTCAAGGCCATTACGGCGCGGCGACGCCGGTAGAACTCGCTCGGCAGCCAGCCGACCGCGAGCCCGTGGCCGAGCCGGTCGCCCGGCTGCATCGAGAGCAGGTGCGCCGCCTCGTCCACGTGCCGGATGCCCGTCAGCAGGTCGCGGAAGTCCTCGCCCACGTGGTGCGTGAAGCCCAGCCGAATGCGGTGGCGGCCCTCGCCCGGGGCCTGCTGCGCCAGGAATTGGCGCACGGACCCATACAGCCCCGCGAACGAGCGTGGCGGCTCGGCCAACTCGTCGCCGGCGACATCGATGCCGACGATGAGCGGTCGCAGGCTCGGCTCGTCCGCGAGGGCACTGAGCAGCCCGTCGCTGAGCCAGGCGTGTGCGTTGGCGTCCGGTGCGTCGGACGGGACCCGCAGAAACTGGATGAGGAAGCCGACGCGGAGAGGGGCGTGGCGCCATGCCCGCAGCGCGTCCACGATGCCGCGGCAGCGGGCTCTCATGGTGTGCCAGAAAGCGGCGCCGGGGTCCATGCGTACGCGGATTTCCAGGTCCACGGGCGGCAGGTGGGACACGTCTCGACCGGGCGGGCTGCCCGCCGCATCCATGAGCACACATTCGATCACGTGGGCGACGCGGCGTTGTTCCCAGCGCTCCGTGAGCCGTGCGCGCCGGGGTCTTCGGCGCGCTGACACGGGGCCCTGGAATGCGCGCCGCGCCATCGTCCGTTCGAAGCGGTCGAGACCGCGCGTGCCCCTGTCGTGCACGAGCCAGTAGTGAAAGGCGTTCTTGACCGCCAGGTACTCGAAGTAGCGGCGCCGCTGCTCATCGGACAGCCGTCCCGCGCGCAGGCGACCCAGCGCTTGCCACTGGAACCTGCGCTCGGCAACGAGGGCCGCGAGCATCGTGCTGCGCGCGAATGTGCCGGCCAGCGGCCAGTAGGGTTGTTCCTCTGCTCCGGCCAGCTCCACAGCCGGTCGCCAGGTGGGCTCCGTTTCGCGGCGGGGCGAACGCGCATCCTGGTAGCGGCGAAACGGACAGAACGGGAACCCGTCGGCCCCGTCCTCGGGCGGCCTCGTCCAGATGTCCACGAGCAGGGGCAGCGCTGCGTCGGCCTCGCTGGTCACGGGATTGCCTGGACGTCGGTCGGGCGACGGTGGCGCCTCCCACGGGTCAAGCAGTTCGAAGGTCAGGTCGCGGAATTTCTTCCTGGCGTCGGTGAGCGCATCCGCCCAAAGCTGCGGCGCCACCTGTTTCTCGGACACGGAGGCGACCGCGTTCCCAATGAGCGCCGGCAGGTGGAGGGCCAGCGCCCAGTAGAGGCTCGGGGGGAGTGCGCCGCCGAGGTGCAGGTGGCGCTCCGGCACAGGCCGGGTGAGCAGCGGGTCGAACGGCGTGCGAAGCCCCCGCAGAGAAGGGGGCCAGCACAGGATGCGGTCCCACTCGCGCCTCTCGGGCAGGCCAGATCCCGCCTGTGCGAGGCGACAGGCAACCAGGGCGTCGGAATCGACGACGCGCGAGACGAGGTTCCACTGCGCGCCCGGGAGCGCCCCGGGCCAGCCGCCCTCGATCTGGAGCAGCGTTTCGGCGAGGTGCGTCAAACACTGGAAGGGCTCCGGCGCGAGCCTAAACGCGTGGCGCACGGCCAGGGCCGCCGTGCTCGGATCGTAGCCGGGCGGATCGCGTTCGAGCAGACGTTGCAGTCGGGTGGCCTCGTCGCGCCGGGTGTCGTTCGATGTCCAGCCGGCGTTGACGAGTGCGCCGTCGGTCAGGCGCAACGCCAGCGCCAGCAGGATGGGGGCCTCCGTCTCGATGTCGGACGCCATCGTCAGAGCCGCACCGACAGGTGGCGGAAGACCATGTGGTCCACGAAGGCGCGGAGGCACCGCCACAACTCGGCGTCTGCGGCATTTGGGGCCTTGGGTGCTGGCGGCAGAGCGGCATCGACCAGCGCCTCGAAGCGGGCGAGCGTCTCTCGCTCGTCCCAGCCGAAGATGGCGGCCTGTCGGGTGTGGTCGAAAGCGCTCACGAAGGGGCCGTCGGCCTGCGAGACGTCGGATTCCTTCAGCCCCAACGCCACCAGGTAGGCGGCCCGCACGAGACCGGCCGCCAGTCGCGCCTGGGCCCCGAACGTCAATAGCCGGCTGCGCGCCGAGAGCGCGGGCCAAGGTCCCCGCGACAGCGCGTCGACGAAGCGGATGAGCGCCCGCACGCGTCGCGGCAGCAGCTCCGTCCGGATCGTCGTTGGATCGACGATGTGTCGGTCGGGCGGAACGCCCTCCATGACTTGGCCGCGACCGAACGCCAGGTAGGCCAGCAGTCCGCTCGGCCAGGCACTGCGTTCGCCGGCAATGGCAGCAAGCGCTTGGGGAAGCCCGATCGTGGCTCCAAACGTGTCACCCGGGGCCTCCCAATCGCACCAGTAGAACTCGGCCAACACCGACGGCCGCTGCGCCTCCAGCGCATGGCTGATGGCTTGGCGCGTGAACTCGATGTGCAGGCAGGCGTCCGAGAACCGTTGCCCAAGCGGCGCGAGGCGTTCCACAAACTCACCCGGCTGCATGGTCCCCGCGGCCAGTGCGGCGTCGACCAGGTACTCGACCCACAGGGGCGCGTCGTCCCCGACCTCTTGGAGCGGAAGGGGCGTCGTCGCGCTCCCGATCGACCAAAGGGGCTCCTGCACGTCCGCCGCGGCGCGCGCAAGACTCCGCCAAGCCTTCGCCGCGAGCGGCCTGCCGCCCGATTCGAATGTGCCCGCCCAGTGCTTCGGTGGCCGCATGGCCAGGCGCGCCGCCAGCGCGCCCTCTCCACGACACTGGGCGACAAACGCCAAACCCTCACCGTGGTCGTTCGAGTGATCGCTGCCCGCGCTGGAGCGCGCACTGCCTGGCGTTGTCCGGAGCCGGTTCCAGAGCATGGTGAGGCCCCGCGGGTACGCTGGCAGAAGGCCGGGGTGCTCGGCCAGGAAGGGCATCGCGTGCTGGCTCCTCCGCAGCAGGTCGCCCATCGGCCTCAGTTCTTCCGCCTGTGCCGCGTGTGGCGGGAAAAGCAACCGTTCGTCGATGGTCCAGGGGCGCAGTCTTACCGAGTGGTCCTCAGGCAGGGCCTTGGTCAGAAGGGCGGTCACGGTCTGAGGGTCCAGCCTCACGTGAGGGTCCGCGCGGATCCGCCGCTCCCAGAGGTCTCGGTCGGCGGCAACGAGCAGCAACAGGCGGTCCCGATGCAACTCGTCCAGCAGACTCCAGAGAAGTGTGCTCGGCGCATCGTCCTGGCCCAGTTCCACGTCGTCCAGCGGCAAGACGAAGACATCGGCCGCGTGCCTCATAGCCTCGGCGTGAAGCCAACTGTCGATGAGCGCTGGCAGGGCGAAACGTTCGTCGATGTCCTGCCGAATCGCCTTCGCCAGGTGCTGCGGGGAAACCGCCACCTCGTGAATGGCGTCGCGGTAGTCGTTCATGCAACGCAAATAAGCCGACTCGATACGTTCATAGGCATCGTCATCGTCGTCGCGTGCAGCGTCACGACCCGCGAAGCCGTGGTGCTTCGCGTGCAGCAATTCCCTCAACCGGCGCACGATCGAGAGCCCGAGCGGAACGCCCCGCGGGCTGAGCGAACAGTCGAGCCCTTGGAGAACCTCGATCCGCGGGCACTTCTCGCCTGCCGCGCGGTTTGCCTCGCCCGTTTCTTCGAGAGAAGACCCCAGCCACTGGAGAACCGTGCTCTTGCCCGAGCCTCGCGGCCCGAACACCCCGAAGCAATTGGACGACCCGGGCCGGTCCGGCAGGTCCGGCGCCCGGTCGTCGTCGCTGTCGCGCGCCAGGCGGCCTACGCATTCCTGAGCGTGGCGCACGATTCGATCCCGCAACTCCTCAACAGATTGTTGCTGAGCCGGCGTCGGAACGAGATGTCTCCAATGTGCAGCCATCAGCGTCCCTCCTCTCCGTCGCCAGCGTCGATGACGACGCCCCGGCCGGCGGCCGAAATCACCGGGCGCGCCCAGGCGGCGTGGCAGCGCGAGCGGATGGCCCACTCGGCCGGCCCTTCCTCCTCGACTTGAACGGCGCCGTTCCCGGACCGTGCGGCAGGACCGGACGCAGGTTTCCGCCCGATCCATCCACCAACGAAGAGCGGCAAGTGGTCGCCCCCGATGCCCTGGGTGCCAGGGGGCGGGCGCTCGCCGAACGTCTCTCCTTCCGCGTAGGCGCGCATGGCCCGGCGGAGGTGGGGGTCCCGCTGCATGGCCAAAGACAGTTGCGCCTGCCAGCGCCGCACCTGCGCCGGCGGGTTGTCGCGCAGCCGCGCGCCCGCCTCTTCGGGACTCCAATGGTCGGCGCCCACCGCCTTCAGGAAGAGCCGCGTGAGCAACGGCTGACCGCCCGTCCAGTCGAGGCAGGCGGCTGGAACACCCGGACTCCATTCGGGCTGCGAGTCAGCCCGCGCGGCTAGATCGTGCCAAAGCGTCCGGATATCGGCGAGCGAGAAGTGCGGGGTCCGATAGGTGCGACAGAGCGGCAACAGGTCGGAGTAGAGGTCGGTCTGGAACTGGGGCAGGTCCTGCCCGAAGAGCACGATCTGGGTCCCCGCAAGGGCCCCCTCCTCGGCCAACCCGCGCAGTTGGGAGAAGAAGTTCACCGCCACCTGTTCGTGGAGCCCGACGAGATGCGTGACGATCACCGTGACCGGCCGCCCTGTTTCCGCTGGTCGCTTCAGGTTCAGGTTGTCCAGAAGACTCAGGCCCGTTGGCGCGGTGGTCGTACCCCCCAGTTTGTTTGCCAGCAACTCGGGCAGCGCCTGCTCCTGTTGGGCTAGCCGGTTGCGGTGAGGTAGCGTCGACAGGTCAACGTGTACGACCCAGGCCGCACCCGAGGGCTCGGGCGTAGCGGCGGCCGATGGCGAGCCCGGCGAACGCGTCGCGCGGGCAGGCTTCGAACGGGCTGAGCGGCCGCCCGCTCTGGCGACGCGGCCCGTTTGGGCCCCCGCGGCGCTGTTTGACGAATCCGGAGGATTGTCTGAACGCGGCCGGCCCACAGTGTCCATGGCCCACTGGACGATGGACGTGGTACCCGAACCTGCTTCTCCGAGCACCACCAAAGGAACCCGGTAGCCCGCGCCGTTGAGATCGTCTCGGGTCAAGACCAGGTCGCGGCCAGGGGGAAACAGTGGCTCGCTCAGGTCGAACAGCTGCACGAGTTTCCAGCCTGCGCCATTGCTGCCCCAGCGCACGCGTGGCTGCGTCGGGTCGTTCGACGAAAGGGGTCCGATGTCGAAGGGATTCATGCTGGCACTCCCGGAAGGTACAGGGCCGCCGACAGGTTGGCGAGCGTCTCTACGAGGTGCTCGCCGACGCTCTTTCCGTGGCGGGCGACCGCGGACAGTTCAAGCGGATAGATATGGTTTCGGAAGCAGAATCGCGGCTCCCCGCCCCCAGAGGAGCCTTCGACGGGAGCGAGATACAGCGTCAAGCAGAGGTTGCGCAGAAGCCGATCTATCGGGAAGGCCCCAAGGGCGGCCTGCACGCGCGTTCGCTCTTCTCGGCCAAACAGGCCGCGTATCTGCCTGTCGAGGGTTTCGCGCGCCTCGGCGGACGTGAAGGCGTGGAAGGCGGGACTCTCGTCCTGGATGCGCGGGTTTGCGGCGGCCGGCCGGTCGTGGAAGTAGAGGTCGTTGGTCATGGCGAGCACCAGGGCTCGCGCGAGCAGATTGGTGACCGGCTCCCCGGGGGGCCGGCCAACCAGAGAGGCGAAGTCGGTGCGCTCCAACTCGCGGAGCACCGGCCGGTCGGACACCGTCACCCGGCGCAGGTCGTCGGCCCGCAAGTTGATGCGCCGCTCTTCGTCGAGGAGCCGCACGAGCCGCGCGCAAATTTGCTGGATGACCCACGGAATGCGGTAGCTGAGGTCGAGGATGAGGTGGCGGCCCCGCTCGCGTTCTTGGGCGGAGTCCCACGAGAGGCTGAGCGGAGGCGATTCGAGCCGGTCGACGAGTTCCAAGGCTTCTTCGTCGGACAACTCGGCGAGGTTGAATGCCTTCTCACTGAGGCGACCCGTGGTCCAGTGGAAGAAGGGACTCCTCGAATCGTCGAGCGATTCGGCCACGAGGTGGTAGCCCACCATCACGAGACGGGCACCGTCGTTCTCCTCGCTGAGGCCGCGGAGGCGTTCGAGGAACGGCAGGTCGTGGGCAAGCAGCCCGTCGATCTCGTTCAGGAAAAATACCGGGACGGCCCCGCGGCGGCGCGCGGCGGTGCTGAGGAGGCGCAGCCTCTGGTCCGCGTCGGTTTGTACACTGACTTCAATGCCGGCCGCCGCCAGGGCAGCGGCGACCTTCGGCTGCAGCGCGGCACCCGAACCGACCCCCTGGCAGTCGAAGTAGTGGCCGACGAAACGCGGGTTCTCCTCGACGAACCGGCGTACCTGGTGCAGCAGGCTGGTCTTGCCGATACGGCGCGCCCCGAGAATCAGGAAGTTCCTGTCCGCCAAGTGGGCGCGGATCTCATCGAGAATCACCCGCCGGCCCACGAACAAGGGGCTACCCGGACCGAGCGCGCCCGACACCACGAAAGGAGACGTGCGGGCGACGCCCAACTGCGCGTGCAGCGCAGCCCAGAACGCGCGGGGCATGTCGGGTGCCCGCAGGATGCGGCGGATGGCGTCGTCCGAGAGCATAACGATGCCCCGAGTCTCGGGGGGGAGCGGCCATCGGGCCACCGAGGGCCCGCAGATGGCCATGCTCGGCCGTCCGTCGGGCCGGTCGCCGGCAGACAACGATTCGAGCGCAGCCGCGAGGGAGCCGAAGTCCGGAGGCTGTTTTCCGGTGCCGACCCCGAGGTAGGCCCGGCAATCGCCCGGCTTAGACTGGGTATCGATGCCGACCACCACCCCGTGTTCGCGCTGGAACACTTCGGCCAAGCGAACCAGACCGGGTGGCGCCTGGCGCTGGTCGGTTGCCGCCAGTCCGGACAGCGCCCGTGCCAGATTTTCGCAATCGGCGCTGGACGGCCCCGCGGCCCCCGCTGCAAGGCTCCACACCCGGCCCACCACCCTCACGATCTCTGCCCGCTCCCGACCGCGCAAGCCGACGAGAAGGCTTGCGAGCTCGTCGGACACGCTCGCGAGCCGACCGAGTTCGATCCCGTCCAGAAGCCCGCGGCCCCCGGTAAGACGTTCGAAGGCCTCCGCGGCCCCGGCCGTGCTGCCAAACACCTGCTCGACGGCTTGCTCGCAGAGAGGCTCCACACGGTACAGACCCTGCTCCCTGCGGCAGAACCCCTTGGCGCAAAGACTGTCGAGGGCCGCAGACGAGAGGTGGCCCAGGGTCTTGTAGAGCGGTTCTCGGTTCTCGCCCAGAACAAACGGCTTGTCGGGCCGAATTCCCCGGATGCGCACCGTGCGCAGGGGCGGCTGTCGGGAGCGAATCTTGCTGATGATGTCGGAGCGCGTGAGCGCATCGCCGCACTCTGCCAGAATCTTGGGGACTACGCCCGTGGCCCGAGGCTTCGAGAGCACGTTTTCTCCGACTACCATACCCGGTTTCAGGTCGCTCGGCGAGACGAGGGCGTCGGCTCCCGCGCAGACCGCGAGGTGCAGGACCTCGGACGCATTCAAGGCCCCCAGGTCAAGCAGAGTGAAGTGACCCGGGTCGGCTCGGGGGTCGTTTTGAGCGGTGGTATCTTCCGGGGCCGGACGCGCTCGTTGGACTCGCGTAGCGACCGTGCGCAGATCTCCGTGACTCTCGGAGACGATCTGGCGGGCGTCGCCATCATCCACCGCCAGACACTTCCTCACCCATTCCACGGCTTCTCGCCACTCGAGTCCGGCCTCCGTCTTCGGGCCGGGTGCTCCGTCTCCCGCCTCGGTGGCCCCGGCCAGCCGACCGGCGAAAACGGTGCTTGCCGCCGAGCCGAGCCGGCGCCGCAGGCGGGCTGCGAGGGCGCTCGGGAGTACCAGCACCAAGGCCGGGCTTCGCCGCTCGTGCCCGTGACGGAGGAGTCGCCTGTCAAAATCGGCCCGGCGGGAAGTGAACTCAGCCAGAAGAAGACGGGTTACGGTCTCCTGGAGCGGATACACCACAAGTCGGCGAAACGGCGCGTTTGTTCGGAACAAGCGGTCAGAATCGGGCAGGGGTGACGTTTCGTGCAACGGGTCCTGCCCGTTCAGGCAATGCACGACAGCCCCCGAGGTTAGCGCGTTCGGATATCGCCGGCCGGGTCCCAATTCGCGCAGCGCGGCGTCGAGGTCGAGAGCGCGTGCATCGTCGTCCGCAACCAAGGTGTCGACCAGACTCGCGGGGTTCAGCACGTCGTCCATGGCCACCAGCACGATGCCGGATTTCGACGCCCGAATCTCGCCAAGCACCCTTCTAAAGGCCGTAGGCACGCCCGCAGGGAAAGGAAGGCGTCCCGATGCGTGGGCGACCGCTGGCGAAGGCAACGGGACGTTCCAGTGCATCGCGTGGTCCGGTTGGTTGCGGCTGTGTGTATCCACGCGGAGCCGCACGAGCTGGGTCTGCGGGTCGACGTAGGCGTCGAGACGAAGTGCCTCGGCAGGCTCTCCGGCACACCACTGGGCCCGCGCGAAGCTGCGGCGCAGCGGCCGGTCGAGGGCCCGCAGGCTGCTCTCGTCGGCCGGCTGCACGTCGATGCGCACGTCCTCCAACGTGCGGGTGCCCTCGGGCACGAGGACCAGGTCGAGTTGCACCCGTCCCGGCGTGGGCCGGCCGACTCGGTCTACTCGCAGGTATGGCCTTGTCAGCCCTTCGAGGCGCGCCAGGCGCTCACGCAGGATCTCTCGCGCGACTTCGTTCAATCGCCGGGCCAGGTCGCGGACGGTTCGCTGCCAACCGGTGAGGCCGGGCTGAGCGGGGTCCCCAAGGTACAGGCTCTCACCTAGTCTGTCGCGAAGCCACCGGACTTGCTGCGAGAGCGGCCAGCTGTCGACGGGCAGCTGGCTGTCGCGGGAACCGAACGACTCGGGTTTCAGCACGCCCAGCGGGTCGACGACCTCAGGCGACAGGGAGCGGAACCCGGAGACGAGTTCGAGCAGCGATGTCCAGCGGTCCTCGGGTTTCGGGGGCGGGTCGATAGCCAGGACGAGAACCCGGCGCAAGTGCGCCAGCATGCCTTGACCCAAGCCGAAGGGCGCCAGCCGCTGGGCCACCTCACGCAGACCGGAGTCACTCGGCGTCGCGGCCTTGTCGGACTCCACCGCGAGGTTTGCGAGCCCGGCCAGGGCATCGGCCAGCGCCGCCGGACGCGCGACCCAGGCCAGGCCGCGGGCGAGCCCGGGCGGAATCGCGGGCAAGCGCGCGACCACGCGACTCCGGCTGTCTTCGTCGTCGGCGCGCGGCCCGCCGCAACTCGCGAGCCAGGCTCGCGCGGCCTCGATCTGCACCCAGCGGTCTTCTTGAACGTCGGCCGGCACGCGGCGCAGCCATGCCTCCAAGTCCTCGCCCGGCAAGGGTTCCCGCTCGTTGGCCAGACGCAGGAAGACCTGCGCGCAGGCCGAATTCCGCGCCACCCGGGAGTTGTCCCCGCGGTCACCGGGCGGTGCTTGTCGCTGGAAGACCTGGTCGAGCAGCGGCTCGACCCAGAATCGGAACTGTCCTTCGGGGATGGCTCGGGCCATGTGGCCCAGCTCTCGACAGGTCGCGGCAGCGGCGATCGCCCGGCGTTGTTCCTGAGTCCAGCCTTCCAACGCCACCAGCCGGCACGAGAGCACGCGGCAGGCCCGGCGGAAAACGAAGGACTCGAGCAGTTCCGGTGCCTCTGCCGGACTCTTGGCGGAAAAAGCCCGCTGGAGTTCTGCCGTGCGACGGTCGCGTCCCGCCAGCGCGGACCCGCCTCCGGCCTGATGGGTCCGCATGCTCTCTTCCAGCATCGCGGCCCAGGACTCTGCGGGGTCCGGCCGGCGCAGGATGCTTAGCGTCCCATCGATCGACGCCACGGCCAGGCGCTCGGGCCGCCCGGGGCCACCGCCGAGAAAGCGGGCCGCGCGTGCCGTCCGGCTGAAGGTGCCACGCCACGTGCGGCGCCCCGTGGCATCGAGCACAACAACGTCTCCCGGCCCCGCGGTGACGGCGCATTCTCCAAATTGATGGCCCGTGGCGGCACGTAGATCGAGGCTGCGGACCGACTCCTTGGCCCGAAAACTCCACAGCACTTGCCCATCCGGTTGCCGGAAGCACCAGACCAGCCCTTCGCGGGTACCGGCCAATATGCGAGCCGTCCCATCCACAGATTCGCAACGCAGCGCGGTCACAGGCGATTCGACGGCGAGCCGGGCAACCTCGCGGATTTCCTTCTTGTCCGGCTCCAGTTGGACCACCAGAACCTGACGCAGCCGTGCATCGCCCAGAACGAGACGAAGACTGTTCGCATCGGGCCCTGGGAGCGTGTCGGCATCGCTGACGTAGGGCGCGGGGAGCGGCGCGTACCAAACGCGCCGGACCCGGCGTTGCCCGCCGTCGACAGGGTCGATGTCGAGAACCTCGACGAAACTCCGCAGATCCTGCACCCACAGCAGCGCGAGGCGCGCCGCCCCTGCACCGGTGCGTCCGACGAAGACGGAAGCGCGACAAGCCGCTTGAACCGGGCCCGCTGCCAGTTCCTCGGCACATCCGGCGGCATCGAGCAGGTAGGCGCGTCCGCTCTGCGTGCCGACGACCGCCCACCGTCCGCCGCCCGGAGTGAGTTCGAACGCGCGGACGTGGCGCAAGACGGCACCGTCTGGCAACGCCACCGCTCGCGCGCTCTGTGGCACGAGTTCGCCGTCGGCGAGCTCCAACAAGCGGAGGTCGCGCCGGCCCATGACGACCATCACGGGCTTGTCCGGTGGACCCAGTTCAGCAACCCCACGCCCCTGGAACTGCCTCTCGGTCCAATGGCTTTCGAGCAAGTACTCCTTGCTGGCGAAGTCGGCGAGCACCTCGTTCCGGAGGGCCGGCGCCGCGTTGGGGCTCTCCAGTATGGCCCAACGACTCATTCCGGCCCTGGTCTGCAAGCGCGGCAGCGCATCACGATGCGTCGTCGCGTACGCTCCGGCGCGTGGCCTCGGCACGGGAGCGACCGCCAATCGCAGGCCCACTTGTTCCCGTACCTCGACCGGACAGACATCGACTAGCCGCTCGGCGACGCTCAGGAGCGCCGAAAGGCGGCGGCCGGCTTCGTCGTGGCTCGGCAGCGGGAGTTCCCGTGCTGCCCGCGCCAGTCGGGCACCGATTTCCCTGCCGAGCCACGGCCAGGCCGGCGAGAAGTGGCTGCCGGCGAAGGCATCGGCAACGGCCATGATGCGGCCCGGCGCAAGCGCCGGCGACGCCTCGACGAGGTCGAGCAGGCCCCGCGCCAATGCTTGCACCTCGGTGCGGGGCAGGTCCTGGGTCCAGAGGTCCGGCGCCCTGACCTTGGCGATGGCTCCGTCGAGAAGCGTCGGGAAGACTCCCCCAGCGGGGGCGTCTGCGCCGACCCCACACACCCACACGCGCCGGATCTCATCCCGACCCACGTACCGGAGGAGTTGGATGGCTCCCTCGCGGGTGGCCACGAGCGCGTCGGGCCACGCCAAGGACGGGCCCGGGAACGCGGTGACGCAAAGCGGCTGGGCGCCCAGCGTGCTGCGCGGACCGCTTCCAACCCTGGCATCCTGCACCTCGAGCCCGTACAGTCGCCGGTCGTGGCCGGCAACGAGGAGCCGAAGCGAGCCGTACGGGCTCGCCTCGACCGCGAGTCCAAGGGGAAACGCCGGGATGTGGGCCCAGTCGTCGGCGCGCGAGCCCAGCACCAGGGCATCGTTCGCGCACGCCCAGAGCACCCGCTCCCCGGTCCACACGGCAATGCGTGGCTCGCCGGCTTTGTCCGGGATATCCAACCGGGTGCGTTCCAGGTCGGGTGGCGGGCGCCGCGGCAGGTCGTAGCCCGTGGGCACGACGAGGGTGCACGCCTGGAGCCACGGTGGAACGCGGTCCGGCGTCAGGTCGAGCGCGCGCCAGTCGAGGGGGTCTCCGGCCCGCGTGCCGTCTTGCCCGGCCACCAGCGATACCGCGTCCTTCTCGGGGGCGTGTACGAGCGCCCGATAGAGGCGGACGGTCGGCTCCAGGCCGCCGACGGGCCAGCTCCGCACGACAACGAGAACTTCGGAATGGCGGGCAAACAGCGGGGCGGCGCGGAAGACCGTGAGCACCTCGTCGCGGCTTTCGTCGTAGCCGGCCATCCGCAGCGATGGGCCGAGCCATGCCGGCCCGCCGGGCCCGACCTCCCCGAGGCGCACCTGTCCGTCGGTACATGCGAGCACAAAACGCCTGGCGGCCTGGTCGACCCACGCGAGCAAGAAACCCGGCGTGCTGCCCGTATCGAGTCTGCTGCCAACGGGCAGGAAGTCCTGGTCGAGACTCTCGGAGAGGCGGGCCCAGTCTTCCCGATGCGGGGAGTCCCAGAAGACCCCCGCCTTCTGCGGATTCGCTTCGACTGCCAGGCGCTGGAACCCAGCAAGGTCTATCGTGTGGTCTTGAGAAGCCAACCGCGCCTCGACAGGCGCGCCAGGAAGTCGCGCCGCAATAGGGTTGACCACGCGGCAGAACGAGGCGAGGATACGCCTCAGCGCGGTGCATGACAAGAACTGGGGCGGCGATGGCGGAAGCCCGGTTCTGCGCTCCTGCTGCCGGACCATGCGGGAACCAAGCGCCAGCGCGGGGAGGGCGCCATGGCCCAATGGAACAGGGCGATACT
Organism: uncultured Myxococcales bacterium; assembly: GCA_964422715.1. Classification (GTDB taxonomy): domain Bacteria; phylum Myxococcota_A; class UBA9042; order PWKZ01; family CAYRCM01; genus CAYRCM01. Next base: position 21,256 of record CAYRCM010000064.1, read on the forward strand.
TGGCTGGCCCATTGGGATGCTGCTGTTGGGTTCGAGCATTGCGTGCCTGGCCTTCGCCGGACGGTGGTACGTCTACGAAGACCGCACTGTCGTGATGGTGCCCACGCGTGGGCTCGATCACCCGATGCCGCCGTGGACCTACGACGACGACTGGTTTCGTTTCTTCGGCCTGGTCGTGCAGCCGCTCTGCCCGGGCGCTCAAGGCGCGCAGATGACGCCCCAGGGAGCTCGGGAGGTTCAGACTGTAGCCGAACGGTGCGAAATCGTAGCCGGCCCTTGCGGCCCGGCTACGGACTGTGCGTTCGTGCGCGTGACTCCTCGCCAGGGCCTCGTGCGAGGCGCGGACGCCCGACCAGTCGAGGCCGAAGACGTTCGCGTTGCCATCCATCGCCTCCAGGCGGAGGGCTGTCGGTCGCCTTCCGTGGATGGCCCACAGCCCCCTTCCCGTGCCGCGCCGACGTCCGGCGGCGGCGATGCCGAAATGCCGTGCCTCTGGGGGCGCGACGTCAGCGTTGCGTCTGACGGGACCTTGCACGTGTTCCCGGCGAGGGAAATCTCCCCACAACTTCTCTGGCGGCAGCTGCAGCTCGCCCCGGTCGCATTCAACGGGAAAGCCGGTGAGTTAGAAGGCACCGGGCCATTCGTCGTGCGCGAAATCTGGCGCAGGGGATCGAGCGATGCTGGTGGAGGGACCGACGTGGCACCCGCGTCGGACAAATCGAACCCTCCGGCATCGTCCCGGACGCCGCCCTATCCTCTGCCGTCTCTCGCCGCAGTACTAATCGACGAGGTCGTTCTCGAAAGGCGGGAGTCCGCTGCCGGGCGCATCCGCCGCGTCGTCTTCGCGGGTGTGTGGGAGCCGACGGAGCCGCGAACCGCCCACGCCTTGGTCGCGAGCCTCAACGCTCAGGAGGTCCATCTGGTCCGGCAGGCCGAGGCACCGCTCGGGACCAGGCTCCAGGTCAGAGCCGCCAGCCGCACCGGTCCGTGGCGCGTCGAGCAGCGACCCCTCGATGGTGTCCTTTTCGCTTTCCTAACCTTGGGCCCGGAGCACCTCTCGCCACCCGAGTGCCGAGAATCCGTGCTCCGGGCGTTGCGCGCGGCCGCTTGCCGCCCAGAGTTCCTGCGAGCCATCCACGCGCAGCCCGCCTTGCAGCCGCTCCCCTCGCCCACGGTGCCGGTGTACCGTCAGTCCTGCCCGAGGATTGCCCAGGCGCCCTCCTCTTGTTGCACAGGCCGCAATCCACACTGCGGTGACGCGATTCGGCTTCTTTCGAACAGCAACTGGGCCAACGTCGCTACGCGTCTCAGGGTCGAACTCGAAGAAGCGTGCTTGCAGGTTGACGTCGTCAGCCTGGATCCAGGGCAGGAAACGAAGTACCGCCACTCTGGCGATTTCGACATCTCCCTGCTGGCCTTTCGCGATCAGTGGGGCACGCCGGCGCACTTTCTGCTGGACAACCTGTCGGTGCCGGGCTGGTTCGAGCCATCTGAAAGGGCGCTCAAGGAACTTCGACGGCTGGCGGGAGACGAGGCGGATGCGCGCATGAGAGGCCAGCCACCCAACGTGAGGGATTTGGGTGCAGTAATCGCTGCACACATCGCGCGACGCGTCGTGGCCCTGGGTTCGCCGAACTCCTGGGACGCGCGGAATCTGCGCTTGCGGGGACTCGACCCGGGCGTCCGGTACCTGGACGACGCGACGCTGGACCTCGACCGGCCTTTCCCGCTCTGGCCTTTCATCGTCGGCGGAATCGCGTTCGTGGCCGCTTTCCCGGTGTCGCTCGTGGCCAGTGTGCGAGCTCGTCGGGCAGCGGCCCGGCAACGTCGGGTACTCCAGGAGGCCGACTTCTTTCACCATCAGATGTCTTCCCCGCTCAGCGCCATCAAGGCACACGCCGACCTGCTCCGCGAGACCGACCCGGAGACCGGCAGCACCATTCGGGCAGAAGCCGACGCGGCCCTCGATATCGTCGACCGCGTTCGCCTCATCGCGCGACCCGACGGCGTCGCGGCGCTCCCCGCGGAGGCCAGGACCGCCGACTTCTGGGGCCAGGTGGTGGAGCCGGAAGTGCGCAGTCTGCGGGAGCGGGCCGGGGTCGCCGGCATCGCCGTTCCCACGATTGAAATGCACGGCCCGAGTAGCCCGCTGCCATCGCTGCGCCTGGTCCCCGGGGAGGGCCGCATCATCGTGCGCAATCTGCTCGACAACGCGCTGAAGTACCGTGGCCGCGCGAGCAACGGCTTGCGCGTCGCCGTGCGGTGTTGGCCGCAGGGCGACAGGGTGCTGCTGAGCGTCGAGGATTGGGGCATGGGCATTCGCGTGCGATTCGCGAACTGGCGGCTGTTCCGTTTCGGCCGTCGCACGCGCCACGCGCGCCGCGAACATGTGGCGGCTTCGGGGCTCGGCCTGTATCTTTGTCGGCGGTTGCTGCGGCAGGTGGGCGGGCGCATCCGGCTAGCCAACCGAGCCGACCCCACGCGCTTCGTGGTCGAACTGCGGGTACTTTAGGTTTCAGTCTGCCAGGAGGTGACACGCGATGATCCTGTTCATGGACGATGAGCCGGGTCGGGTGAGACCGTGGGTGGTGGCGCTCGAGCGTGCCTTCGGAGCGGGCTTCGTGAGACTCGTGCCCTCGGCCGGCCTGGTGCTCGATGAACTCGCCGACCTGCCGGTCCGAAGCCTCGACCTCTTCGTTTGCGACCTCATGCTGCCGACACCGGCCCAACTCGACGACACCGAGGCCGAGTTCGGCACGCGTACCGGCCAGCGCGTCTTCGAACGCTTCCGCGAGAAGTTCCCCGATGTGCCGGCCGTCGTGCTCACGAATGCCCGTGACGACGCGTTGTTCGAGCAGTTCCAAGGACCGCTCAACTGGGCCTACCGCAAACGTGACCTCGTGCCCACCGAACTCGTAGCCCTCGCTCGCCGACTCGGCGTCCGCAACCCCGACCACGAGCCATGAGGCCCGCCGCGTGCCGTGCCGCTCGTCGCCGTCAGCTCGGTGCGGGGGGCGCTCGGCCCTGCTTCACGCGGCGGCATCGTAGACCACCCGCGCCTCGCGCTCGATCTGGCCTTCGAGGGTGAGCGGCCGGTTGGCCCACGTCAGCCAAGTGCCGCGTTCGCGAACGCCTGGCGCGTCAGCGGCGGAGCGAAGCGACGTCCGCTGAACGCGCGGGTTCGGCCGCGCGTCGTTTCCAACTCCGGGAGGAGGCAATGTGGCAGCGGACGAGTTTCTCAAGGGCCCTCTCCGGCTCGCGACGGCTGGTGCGCAGGGTCGCCCATGATTCCCTCTCGCTGACAGCGTTCAGGAGACGGCTCACCCGCGACCGCGTTCTCTGGATGGGCGCCATCCTGAGCCAGGAGAAGACCCTCCCACTCCCTCGCAGTGCTCAAATGCCAGAGGTCCAGTTCGCCGCATCGTTCGACGGTTGAGCGCCAAGTTGCGTCCGTGGGGCTCCCGCGCGTCGCCGAGGACCACATCTTGCCCTTGCGGCGGTCGCGGGACTCCAAGTGAGCGAGCCACTTCGCCTCCAGAAGCAGAACAGTTCTGAACAGACCGCCGATTCTCTCGTTGCCGATAATTTGGCGCCTGACATAGGGGTTTCTGACGAGCATGAAGAAGCGGCCGGTGAGGAGCCGGGCGAGCGATTCTATGTCGAGAGCACGTTTCTCCATAAGAAGGTAGACCTTCTCATAGAAACCGATGTAGGTCATCAGTTCAACCAACTCGCCGATCTCCTTGGGACCCTCGCCTTCAAACCACGCTCCCCCGGGCGCCAGTTTCTGGTAGACAGCCAAGTGACTTCTGGCGTCTCGATCCAGCTCGTGCAGAAACTGGCACCGCGCGAGGTTTCTGTACTGACGTAGTTGCAGGGCGGCAAAAACCACGACCCCTATCGTCAGCAGCGCAACGGCGGCCGATGAAATCGCCACTACCGCGTTCGCGTCAAAAGACTCGCCCATGGTCGTGTCACCTCCAGCCTGAGTGTGTGGTCATGCGGGCGGCCCACGGTGTGACGTTGGATGCTAGCGCAACGGTGTCATCAAGGCGTCCAGTCTATGGTTCCGTCTGCCGAACCCGAATGTCGAACGACGCCGGCAGGCCGCGCAACGCCGCCCGCATGTCGGCCGCGAGCCGCCACACGTCGGCTGGGCCGGCAACGAGCACGACCAGGTCGAAGTCGGAATCGGCCTGTTCGGCGCCGCGCGCTCGGCTGCCAAAGAGCAGGATGCGCTCCGGCCGGAAACCCTCTCGGATGCGCCGCACCGCTTCGCTGAGGATCGCTTCATCGGTCATGGAAACCGCGCCCTTCATGCCGCGAGGATAGCCGTCCGGGGGCCGGGCTTCAAGCGTGGGCCGGGGGCGGGCGTCGTCCAGATCTCCGCACCCACCCCCACCGCCCGCGCCAGCGGCGGCTACTCCCCCTCGGCCACCTCGTCGCCCCCGCCCCGCGTCGTGGGCACATAGGCCACGGCCCCGAGCGCCCGGGCGCGGCGCACGCGTTCTTCGAGATCCTTCACTGTGCGGATGCGGAAGCGGGAGAGTTCGGCGTCGGGGTCGAGGCCCACTTCCGTGCGGTACCAGTCGTCGAGCCGTTCGGGCAGCGGGTAGCCGGTGCGGGACATGTAGGTGAGTAGCGCCAGGTCGCGCGTGACGAAACTGCGCGGCTGGCGTTCGAGGATGCCGGCTGTACCTTCCTCCCAGTCGGTGCCCGGCACGCCGCGCTTCGAGCGCTCGTCGCCCTCGGTCAGGAACACGTCGCCGGGCAGTGGCGGCTCGTCCCGGTCGAGCAGCGGGAACGTCGTCAGCACGTAGGCGTACTCGGGCACCGAGAGGGCATGGAGCCCGGCCACGAGCGCGTCGAGTTCGGCGCGCAGTTCGGCGCGGCGCCAGCCATCCCGTTCGGCCGCGGCGTAGCGCCACGGCTCTGCCGGGAAGACCGCGTCCCAGACCGGGGCCAATTCCGGCGTCGTGCACGAGAGGCGCGCCACCCGCTCGCTGAGTGTCGCCGAGCACCGAGAAGCGTGACTTCCTGGACGAGACCGTCGCGATCGGAT
>CAYRCM010000065.1:0-13970 GCA_964422715.1 uncultured Myxococcales bacterium
CATCCCGCCCGGCCCCGGGCCCCTTGTGCGACCGCGCGTTCGACGCGGCCGTGGCGCGCCCTGTCGCGCTGCCCGGCGGCACCTGGCTGCGCCGTGCGGCCGGACCGCGCGCCCCGGCCTGGACCTGGGTCAACGTCTGGGCCGCCTGGTGCAAGCCCTGCAAGGAAGAGATGCCCCTGCTCGGGCGCGCCTTCGGGGGGGACCGACCGGCGGGCGCGGGCAGCGCGGCTCCGGTGGCACGCGTCCTGTTCCTCAGCGTCGACGACGACGAGCGCGAACTGCGCCGCTACATGGACGGCGACGGGCGGAGCATCCCCGGCGAGTTCCTCTGGGTGGCCGACGAAACGGCGCGCGCCCCATTCTTCGCGGCACTCGGCTTCGAGGGTATGCCCACTCTGCCGGTCCAGGCGCTGCTCGATCCGCAGGGCCGACTGCGCTGCGTGCGCGCGGGCAGCATCGGCGAGCACGACCTCGCCGCGGCCCGGCGGCTCATGACCACCCACACAGAGCCCGTTGCACCTTGAATCACGCGGGTCCGCGGGCGCTACCGGGGCCCCGGCGCGCGGCGACGTGAGCTGCCCGCGCGAGCGGAGAATCATACGATGCGCCAAACGTTCTGCTGGCTTGTCCTGCTTGTGGGCCTCACGGCCTGCGCGCCGCCCGATTCCCCCGCCGGGCCGGTTGGCGACGTCCCGGGCGACGCGGCCGTCGGACCCGAACTCGGCTCGTCCGACGGCCTTGGCCCGGCGCCCGGCGCCGACGCCGCAGGGCCCGGCGACACCGCGGCCCCCGATGCCCCTCCCGATCCGCCCACCTGGCCCGAGGCGCCGGCCCCCACGAACCCGCTCGCCGCGGCGGGCGACGCGCTGCTGCCCTACCCGAGCGACGTCTTCGTCGTCCATGACGAGCGGTTGCCCGGCGGGCGGCGCGTGGTGCTGCCCGACGCGGTGCTACCCCACACCCGGGCGGGCGTGGCCGTCGATTTCCTGGCCCAGCATCCGACCGACGGCTTTCCCGTGGCGCCGGCCATCCTGGCGCTGTTCCCGGCCGGACTCGACGCGCAGAACCTCGCATTCCACACGGGCGACGTGGCCACCACGCTGCGCCCCGACAGCCCCACGCTGATCCTCGCCGCCGACACCGGCGAGCCGGTGCTGCACTTCGCTGAACTCGACCCGCGCGCCTCGTCCGACGCGCGCCGGGCGCTCGTGCTGCGGCCGCTCGTGCGACTGCGCAACAACACGCGCTACATCGTGGCGTTGCAGGGACTGCGGGGTCAGGACGGCGCCCCGGCCCCGAGCCCCGATGCGTTCATCGCGCTGCGCACCGGCCAAGCCGGCACCGAGCCCGCGCGCGCGGCACTTGCCGAGCACTACGAGCGCCACGTCTTCTCGCGGCTTGCGGCCTTCGGGGTGGCGCGCGAGGCGCTGCAACTCGCCTGGGATTTCACGACCGAGACCGCCACCTGCGCCGCCGGCGACATGCTCGACGTGCGCGCCGCCGCTCTCGCGGCGCTCGGCAACGAGCCGCCCCGCGTGCAACTCGTGAGCGTGCACGACAACGTCGACGCCTTCATCGGGCGCAAACTCGAACTGCTCGTCCGCGCGCCCCTCTTCCTCGACCAGCCGGGACCGGGGGGCCGGCTCGCGCGCGGCGCCGCCGGGCCGCGGGTCGTGCAGAACGGCCACGCCGACTTCGAGGCGAGCGTGCTCGTGCCGCACAGCGTCCTCGCCCAGCCGCCGAGCGCCGCGCCGGCGCGCGTCATCCAGTATGGCCACGGGTTTTTCGGCAATCGCAGCGAGGCCGAGTCCGACGCCGTCATGCGCCTCGCGCAGGAGTCCGGCTTCGTCGTGGTGGCCGCCGACTGGTGGGGCATGTCTTCGGCCGACGTCGATGGCCTGGTCGCGGCCATTGCCGCAGAGCCGGCCGCTGCCCTGACGTTCACCGACCGCGTGCACCAGGCGATGGTCAATTTCCTGGCGCTCAGCGAGGCCGTGGCGGGACCGCTCGCCGAACTCCCCGAACTGCGGGCCCCCGCGGGTGAGCTCCTCTACGACCCGGCGCAACTCTACTTCTACGGCATCAGCATGGGCCACATCCTCGGGGGCACTTTCGTCGCCCTGGCCCCGCGGGTCGAGCGCGCCGTGTTGAGCGTCGGCGGGGCGCCCTTCGATCTGATGATGTTCCGCGCCCGGCCTTTCGTGTATCTCCTGTCCGCCATCATCGTGACGCTGCCCGATGCGCTCGACCAGCAGAAGTGGGCCGCCCTCGCCCAGTCCACGCTCGACCGCATCGACCCGCTCACGTACGCGCCGTTCTTGCTCCATCCGCCGTTTGCGGATGCACCGGCGCGCCGCCACGTGCTCATGCACGTCGGCATCGGCGACGCGAGTGTGCCGAACGTCGCGTCGCAGCTGCACGCGCGCGCGCTTGGCGGGCTCGTGCATCTCCAGCCGGCGCCGCGCCCCGTGCCGTTTCTGGCCCCCGCCGGCGCGCCGTGGCGGGGCTCGGCGCTCGTCGAATTCGATTTCGCCATCCCGGCCCCGCTGCCCGGCGAGTTCGCTGAGGTGCCGTCCGGCGACAACCTCGTGCACAAAGCGGTGCGCCGGACGACGGGCGCCCGCCGCCAAATCGATGCGTTCCTGCGTCCGGGCGGTCTCATCATCCATCCATGCGACGGCCCTTGCGACCCCGACTGAGCCGGGCCGCGCCGCGGCTTGTGCGGCGTCCGCAGGGGCCGCCCGGGTCTGCGGGAACACGGGCCCCCGCGCGCGGGTTTTTGCGCAGCGGGGCGTTGACCCGGTCCCGACCGGACCCTATCGTCCCCGCTGACGCGTCGCGCGGCCTGCCACCCGCGGCGACCGGGAGGTGACGCCAATGTTCGGACTTTTCGACCCGCTCTATTTTCTGTTTCTCGCCCCGGGGCTCCTCATTGCGGTGTGGGCCACGTGGCGCGTGAAAAGCAACTTCCGCAAGTATTCCAACGTGCCCATTCGCTCCGGACACTCAGGCGCCGACGTGGCGCGGCTCATTCTGCGCCAGAAGGGGGTGCACGACGTCGAGGTCGAGCCCGCTTCGGGGTTCCTGTCCGACCACTATGACAGCCGTGCGAAGAAGCTGCGGCTGTCGCCCGACGTGTACAACGGGCGCTCGGTGGCGGCGGCCGGCATCGCCGCGCACGAGGCTGGCCACGCGCTTCAGCACGCCGCGCGCTACTCGCCGCTCATCCTGCGCCAGACCATTGCGCCGGTTGCGGCGGTGGGCTCCAACCTGTCGTGGGTGTTCATCCTCATCGGCGGCATCGTTGCGTCTGCCGGCCTCATGAAACTGGGGCTCGTGCTGTTCACCGTGTTCGTGCTGTTCTCGCTCATCACGCTGCCCGTCGAATTCGACGCCTCGCGCCGCGCGAAGGACCTGCTGCCCGAACTGGGCGTCATCGCGCGGGGCGGCGAATCGGTCGGCGTGCAGAAAGTGCTCGGCGCCGCCGCCATGACCTATGTGGCCGCGGCGGTCTCCGCGATCATGACCCTCCTCTACTACCTCGTCCGGCTCGGCATGCTCGGCGGGCGCGACGAGTGATCCCGGGCGCATCCCTTACGGCTCGGCCACGATGCGCAACTCGGCGCCGTACGGCGCGGCGGCCTCCGGCCCGTAGAACTGCGCCGCCGCCCGGTCCTCGCGCAGATAGGCGTTCAGAAACGCAATGGCCGTCTGGCGGATGATGACGTGCGCATCCTCGTACGGGATGTTGTCCGGGCCGCAGCCGTCGGACAGCGCGTTCGTGGCTTCGTCGTAGCCGAGATCGACCGCGATGCTGGCAAGGTCGAGGCGGCAGATGTCCGAATAGGTGAAGTGCCCGCCGCGCGCGAGTTCGACGAGAAACTTCGGCCGCGCCCCCCTTTCGAAGTAGCGGAGCATCTCACCCTCGTAGCCGAGCGTGCGGTCGAGCAGGCCGCCCTGCATCATGAAGGGCACGGGGTAGCGCTCGGCCGGCACCTGCAGGGCCGCGAGCATCGACGTGGCGGGAGAGAAAGGCAGCGCCACGCGGACCCGGGGGTCCTTGCCGCCCATGTAGAGCGAGAGGAAGCCGCCAAACGAGTGACCGGAGAAGCCCACGCGGTACCGGTCGATGGCGCCATGGAACGGGTCGGCGGGGTCGCTCGCCCGCGCGATGAAGGTATCCAGCAGGAAGCGGCCGTCGCCGATGCGGTCGAGCGCCGAGGCCGCGAGCGCCTGCTCCGAGTAGCCTTCGAGAAACAGGTCGTAGAGCGTGTTGCCCTCGTGGTCCGGGGCCACCACGACGTAGCCGTGGCTGGCGAGCGGCACCGTGAAGAACAGGCTCTGGTAGCGAATGCCGTAGGCCCCGTGCGAGAAGATGACGAGCGGGTACGGGCCGTACTCGGCGAACACCGCCATGTCGCGGTAGGCCGCCACCGGCAGGGTCGCGACCGTGTAGCCGGCGAATTGCTCCTGCATGGCCGCCGGAGCGTCGGCCACGAGATCGTAGACGAAGGGCTCGGTCGCCCCGGTGCCGGGCCGCCCGGGGTACCAGATGTCGACCTTCAAATGCCGCGGCTGGCCGGCATGGTCCACGGTTTCGAGGGTCTCGGTGCGTACGCCGACCGTGAACGGACCAAACGTTGTGGGGTCGGGTGTGGCCGTCGGGCCGGCGGAACACCGGTCGGCCACGCAGTAAGGCGGCGGCAGTGGCGGTAGCGCATCGGGCGCGACGTCGGCGGGACCCGTCGCGGTGTCGCCGGGCGTGTCGCGGTCGCCCGCGGCATCGCTCGGGCCCGCCTCGCCGGGCGTGTCGGCCGAATCGGCGCGAGCCGCATCCCCCACGTCCGGCGCGCTGACGTCGGCGTCGCGCGGGAGCGCGTCGCGCGCGGCGTCGGCCCCGGCGGCACCGTCGTCGCGGCTTACGTCGGCGACGTGCGCGTCGGGCGCATCCGGGGCCGGAGGGAGTTCGGCCCGGGCGTCGCCGTCCGCGTCGTCGCCCGAGCGCCCATCCGCCGCCGTCGTGGCGTCGGCGGCCGCGTCGGTGGGCGCGCCCGCGTCGTCGCCTGTGGCCGACGGACCGCCGCAGGCCGCGGCGATTGCAGCGATCAGGGTCGCGAGGAGCCAGCCGTGCAGGTCTCGAACCATGGGACGCCCTCCGTGCGGCGGGATGCCGATCGTTCGGATTTGCGCGCGGGGAAAAGCGCATCCAGCGTAGCGGCATCGGGCGCCGCTGTCACGACGCTGGGGGCAGGAGCGTGCGCCGGGCCGGGTCAGCGCGGATAGTCGGCCGGCTGGCGCGTGCGGTAGTTCGCGTCGACGTGGTGAATGAGGTCCATGACGGCTTCGCCGTAGCGCATCGTGCGAGCGGCCTCCGGGTCGCCCCAGCGGTCGGCCAGCAAGTCCAGGAAGAATGAGCCCTCGAAGCATTCCTGCTCCAGCTCCGCACGTGGGATGAGCCGTTCGGCGCAGGTCTCGTGCGGCCCGCGGCAGTCGGGGTCGAGACAGGCCTTCATGCCGTCCGGCGCGCTCTCGCAGGCGCACTCGCGCCGGCCCGTCGGCATGTGGCGGTAGCAACAGCGGCCGTCGGGGAACAACAGGATGGCCCGCGGCAGCCGCTGCGTCTTCGTCATGAGACCGATGATGGACGCCGTGCCGCCGAGCGACTGCGGGGTCATGCCGTGCCCGTGCAGGAACAGGTACACGGGAAAACGCTCGGCGGCCTGGTCGGCGTCGTAGTAGCCCGGCGGGAGGGCCATCGCGAAGCGCCGCCGCGACTGCATGGCCTCGCTGTAGTAGCTCGTCCACGGCGCGTACGCCGGGCCCAGACTGTGCCCCGGCTCGCCCGGCGAGGGGTCGGGGAAGCGGCGCAGGGCAAAGAAGAACGCCGTCAGCATGCGTGCGAGGGCCTGCTCCTCGGAGCCGACGTGGCCGCCGTCGCCGGCCCGGATGGCCTCGGGCGTCGCGTTCGGGTCGCCGTAGCGCACGAACAGGTTGCGCCCGTAGCGCTCGGGGGCGAAATCGAAACCGACCACCGCCGTGCTGTATTGGCCGTAGGTTGCGCCCGGCATCAAGGCCGCCTCGGTGGCCACGAAATCTTCGTATTGGCGCACCTCGATGCCGCGCGCGCGCAGCGCGCCCACGAACGCCGTCGAGGCCGTGGCCGCGTTCATGAAGTCGCGGATGCCGCCGTCGATGTAGAAGTCGAGGTTTTCGAGGGTTTCGATGGGCAGGCTCATGGCGCGCTGGTGCGCGTCGATGGCCAGGCTGCGCGCGAAGTTGGGCGAGGCGTCGTACACCCCATTGCCCTCGCCGTGGTCGGGGGCGTACGGCGCCGGCGCCCAAACCCCGTCGATGCCCGCGTCGAGGAAGGGCTCGCCCGCGTCGTAGACCCAGTTGCCTTCGCTGCCGAGCGGGTTGCCCACCATGTCGTAGTTGTCGCCGTTCGGGTCGCCCGGGTCGCCGGCCTGGCCGGTCGGCAGGCAGCCGCCATGCCCGTCCTCGCCACTGTCGGAGCAGCCGTCGGGGCCCGTGTCGCGGTAGCGTTCGCCGTCGTTGATGACGATGGGCTCACCGTAGTCGCGTAGCCCGTTGCCGTTGTAGTCGACGGCCAGCGCCGTGCGGACGGCCCGCCGGTGGTTCGGGTACGTCGGGTCGTAGGCGCCCATCAACTCCCAGAAGTCGGGGTGGTTTTCGCCACACTGGTTCGGGTCGTCCTCGTAGCAGCCGACCGGTTCTTCGCCGTCGCAGAACGTGGTGAGCGGGTAGGCGCCGTCGGGGTTGTATTCGGCGTTGAGGTTGAAGGGCAGACCGACCTGGAGCGGCGGGCCGCACCATTCGTCGAGCTGCGCCTCGGCGAACTCGGCGTAGTCGAGCCCGGCCGGTATGAAGGGAGAGGCCGGGTTGTAGGACATGAAGTTGCCGAGCACGAGCATGAAGCCGTCGAACACGTCGAAGTAGAAGTCGCGGTCGAAGCTTCCGCCGTTGTTCGTGTAGCGGAAGTGGTTGAAGTCGACCGGCTCCTCAAACGGTAGCGCGGGCGGTACGGGGCCGCAGAACACCTCGGGGTTGTCGGCCTCATTGATGTGGTCGAGGTTGGCCAACAGCTGCTCGCGGGGGCAGAAGCCGGCGGCCACGTGGTGCTTCAGGAAGTGCATCAAGTACGTGAAATCGAAGTAGGCCCCGAGCGGGGTCACGATATCGAATTCCTTTGGGTGGTCGAGGGCGATGAGCAACGACATGCCACCCATGGAAGCGCCGCCGATGCCGCGAAAGGCCCAGCGGCGCATCGGCCCGGCGTCGGTGTCGGTGTCGGTGTGGGCGGCGCCATCGCGCTCGGCGTCGGAGGGGCGTGCGTCCGGCCCGTCCGCGTCGGTCGGGTGCCCGTCGCCGTCGCCGAGCGGGACATCGCGCGGCCCGGCGTCGAGCGGGTGCACGTCGCCGCTCGTTTCGCTCGGCGCCGTGTCGGCCAGCCCTTCGGCGACGGCATCGCCGGCTCCGTCGGTGCCCGCGGTGTCCGGCCGAGGGGCGTCGCCGCCGTCGGTTTCCGCCCCGGCGTCGCCCGGCGGCGCGTCGGTGCGGCCGTCGGCCGGTCGCCCGGTATCCCCTCGGCCATCGTCCGGCTGCCCGCGCCCGTCGGCCGGGGCCCCGCCGTCGCCGCCCGCATCGGAGAGCGGCCCGTCGGTCGGTGTGTCGGTGGCGGGTGTCGCCGGGCCCGAACTCGCGTCGCAAGCCCCGAACAGCCATCCGCAAAGCACGAGCCCGCACCAAAACGGGCGCCCGCCCCCTCGCCGCTGCTGCATGCCGACCTCCCGCCGCTGCACCCCACGCTGAGGCTCCCGGGCCCGCTGCCCGGCCAGCCGCTCGGCAGCCTACCACGGCCGACCGGCGCTCCGCGAGGGTCCCGCGCCGGCGCGCCCCCAATCGGCGCGCCGCATGGTATCCTGCCGCCTCGCAGCCGTCCCTTGGCGCGGACGGGTAGGGGGACATCATGAGCAGGGTCGTCGTTCTCGGGGGATGTGGGGCCGTCGGACGGGTTGTCGTGCGGACGCTGGCGGCCGACGACACGTTCGACGAGGTCGTGGTGGCCGACATCGACGCCGCAGGGGCCGCGGCGCTCGCCGAGGCCTTGGGGTCGGCCCGGGTGTCGGCCTGCCGCGTCGATGCCACCGCCGGCGCGGCCGTCGAGGCTGCCGTGCGCGGGGCCGACGTCGTCGTCAACTGCACGGGCCCCTTCTACAAATTCGTGAAGACGGTGCTGGCCGCCGTGTTGCAGGCCCGCGTCCCCTACGTCGACGTCTGCGACGATGTCGACGTCACCCTCGAACTGCTCGACTGGCACGAGCGGGCCCGCGCAGCCGGCGTGCCGGCCGTCATCGGCATGGGCAGTTCCCCCGGGGTCACGAACCTGCTCGCGCGGTTCTCGGCCGACTACCTGCTCGACAGCGTCGAGAGCGTCGACATCTATCACGCCCACGGCGGTGAGCCGTACGAGGGCCCCGGGGTCGTCGCCCACCGATTCCATTGCATGTCCATGGACATTCCCATGTTCCTCGACGGCGAGTTGCGCTCCGTGCGCTTCTTCGAGCCCGACGGGCTCGCCTTGCGCGCGACCGTCGATCTCCATCGCCTCGGTGCGAACATCCCCGTATACCCCTATCCGCACCCCGAGCAGGTCACGCTGCCGCGCTTCCTCGCGCTCCGGCGCGTCACGAACCGCGGCACCGTGCTGCCCGACGCCTACTACCAACGGACCATGGAGGCCGCGCGGCTGGGCCTCGCGAGCCCCGAGCCGCTCGACGTGCAGGGTCATGCGGTGGCGCCGCGCGATTTCGCCATCGCCTGGCTGCTGCGTGAGCGCGAGCGCATCCTGCGCGAGACCGCGTTCGGGGCCCAGCGCGGCTGCGTCAAGGTCGTGGTCGCCGGCACGCGCCGCGGCGAGCCCCGCACGTACGTCTTCTCCATGGCCTCCCAGAGCCAGGCGCTCGGCGAAGGCACCGGCATCCCGGCGGCTATCGGCGCGCTGCTCGTCCATGGCGGCAAGGTGCGCGGCACCGGCATTCTGCCCCCCGAGGCGGCCTTCGATGCCGCCGACTTCCTGGCCGTCATCCCCCGCGTCCTGCCGCGCGGCGGCGGCGCCGGCTCGTTCGAGGGGCTGCTCGTGGAAAAGATCGACGCCACGGGCAAGGTCGAACGCGTCGACCTGCCGGTGTAGCGCGCCATGGCCGTTCCCGCCGCCGAATACGTCTTGGCCCTCGATCACGGCACGTCCGGCTGCAAGACGGGGCTGTTCGGCCTCGACGGCCGCTACGTGGCCTCCGAATTCGAGCCCGTGCCCGTCCAGTTCACGCCCGACGGCGGCGCCGAACAGGACCCCGAACACTGGTGGCAGGCGTTCCTGCGCACGGCGCAGCGGCTGATTGGCCGCGGGCTCGTCGACCCCGCGCAGATCGTGGCCGTGGCCTGCTCCAGCACGTTCTCGTCGACCGTCGTCGTCGACGGGGCCGGCCGGCCGCTCGCCCCGGCGCTCACCTGGCTCGATGCCCGCGGTGCACCGCTCGTGCGGGAGCGCATGCGCGGTCTCCTCAACATCCAGGGCTACGGGCTCTCGCGGCTCATCCGTTGGCTGCCGCGCGCAAACGGCGCGCCCACGCTGTCCGGCAAGGACGACATTGCGCACGTGCTCTTCTGGCAGCGCCACCGCCCCGACGTGTACCGCGCGGCGGCCTACTTCCTGTCGAGCAAGGACTACTTCAACCTGCGGCTCACGGGCCGGGCCGCGGCCTCGCCCGATTCGGCCACGCTCTTCTGGGTGCTCGACATCCGCGACATCCGGCGGGTGCGCTACGACCGCGGGCTCATCGCCGCCCTCGGCATCGACGGCAGCAAACTCGCGCCCTTGCGGCCCGCAACCGATCTGCTCGGGCCACTGCTCCCCGAGGTCGCCCGGGCCATCGGCCTCCCGCGGCCCGTGCCGGTCGCCGTGGGTTCTGCCGACCTGCAGTCGGCGTGCATCGGCTCGGGCGCGGTCGCCGACTACCAGGCCCACCTCTATGTTGGCACGTCGTCTTGGCTGCTCTGCCACCTGCCGCACAAGCGCATCGACCCCTTCCACGCCATTGCGGCATTGCCGTCGGCCATTCCCGGCCGCTACTTCAGCGCCAACGAGCAGGATTCCGCCGGCGGCTGCCTCGGCTTCCTCGCGAACAACCTGCTCCTGCCGCCGGGAGGGCTCGCCGCCGCCCCGCCGCCGCCCGACGTCTACCGACGCCTCGATGCCATCGCCGCCGCCGTGCCGGCCGGCAGCCGCGGCGTGGTGTTCACCCCCTGGCTCAATGGCGAAAAGACGCCCGTCGACAGCGCCACGCTGCGCGCCGGCTTCCACAACCTCACCCTCACGACCACGCAGGCCGACCTCATCCGCGCCGTCTACGAAGGCGTCGCCTTCAACACGCGCTGGGTGCTCGGCTACCTCGAGCGGTTCGTTCGGCGCCGCCTCGACCCGCTCCACATCATCGGGGGCGGGGCCCAATCCGCCGTCTGGTGCCAGATCTTCGCCGACGTGCTCGGCCGCACGGTGCGCCAGGTCGAACACCCCATCCAGGCCAACGCGCGCGGCGCGGCGTACCTGGCCGCCGTGGGGCTCGGCCGACTCGATTTCGCCGACATCCCGGCCTTGACGCGTTTCTCCGCCACGTTCCACCCGGACGCCGCCGTCCAGTCCGTGTATGCCGAGCGCTTTCGCGCCTTTCTCGACGTGTACCGCCACACCCGCGGCCTCTATGCCCGTTGGAACCGCGTCTGACGGGGGCCGGACCGCGCGTGCGGACGTCGCCCCGCGGCTGCGGCAGCCGCACCCCGCGATGCGGCCTGGGGCTCCGGGAGCCTTGTTCGGCCGGGCGCTCTCCGCTATCATCCGTCCGGTCCGCGGTTGCCGGGTCCCGGTTCGCGTGCGGCCGCCGCCAACACCGCTGCACCGTCGGCGGGCGGCGGGCCGTTTCGCCGACGTCGGCCCGGCCGACCGCGAGGAGGGCGTCATGAAGCAGTGCACGAAGTGCCGCCGCGAATGGCCCGACCACGCCAACTTCTGTCCCATGGACGGCGCGTTGCTCGAATCGGCCGTGCCTGCGCCTACGCCTGCGCCTGCGCCTACGCCTACGCCTACGCCCGCAGCGGTCGCGTCTCCGGCCGCGGCCGCCGCGTTGCCACCGGTCGAGCGCGAACGGCTCCAGCAGCTGCGCACCGAGGTGCCCGCGGCGCGTCCCGCTGCGGCCGAGGCCCGGCCGGCCGCCGCCCAGGGGGCGCCGAGCCGCGGCCAGAAACTTGGCCAGTTCAGCGAAACCCAGTGGTTCATGGCGGCGCTCGACCCCGAAAAACTGGAAGACATCGCGCCCCAGAGCGCCGACAAGGCGGCCCCGCGCTACGCCAAGACCGAGGCCGTACCGACCGATGTGCGGGCGAAATTCTCGCTCTCCGACACGTTCGTCGGGCCGTCGCCCGTGCCCGCCGAAGCGGTTCCCGCCCAACCTCCACAGAGCCCGAAGGCCAAGAAATCGTGATGCCGCTCGGACGTCAGAGCCGGCCCCTTGCGGTGCCCGAGCGCGACCGGCCTTTGCCCGCCGTGGCGCCCGAGGCGGCCACGGGAAGCCCGTTGCCCGCGGAGTCGCCCCCCGCCACGTCCGAGGCACCGCGCCCGAAGGCGCCGACCGAGCTCGGCATTCGCCGGCTGGTGGCGGGGCTCGTCGGCCTCGAACTGCCGGTCGATGCGGCCAACACGGTCCTCGACGTCCAGAAGCGCCTGTCCGGCTGGGACGAAGTGCGTGGGCTCGGACTGCGCTTCGTGCCGGCCTGCGACCTGCACGTGAGCCTGCGCTTCGTCGACTCGCTGGCGGCCGAAGGATTGCGGGCCGCGGCCGCCGAAATCGCCCGGCAGGTCGCCGGGACACCGCCATTTCGTTTGTCATTCGGCAGACTGGCGCTTGTCCCGCAGCCGGCCGCGGCGCGTGCGCTTTGGCTGTTGCCCGACCCGCGCGGGCCCGCCGCCGACCCGGCTGCGCTGCTGGAGCCGCTGCGCGCGCTCGTCGACGAGGCGCTGCGGCCCTACGCTCCGCTCGGCGTCACGCCCGATGCGCCGCCGCATGTCACGCTGGCGTTGCTGCCGGCCCCGACCGATGCCACGGCGTTCGGCATCCGGCTCGAACACAGCGCGTTCCGCGTGGCGGTCACGTTCTCCGTGCCGGCGCTGGCCGTCTGGCAGCGTCCACAGGCCCCGGGGGCGGCGCCGTTCGTCCTGAGCGAGCGCCTGCCGCTCGCGGTGCCGCCCGACAGCCCCGGCGGGCTGCCGTGGGCGCCGGTGGCGGCGCCCGCCGCGAATGCGGACGGCATTGTGCCGACGCCCGACGGCTCCACCACGTCTCCCGATCCGTCGTCCCGGGAGTCGGCCGACGACCCAGCGCCTCCGGCCGTCCCCGCGTAAGGAGTCCCCATGGCAGAGATGACCCGAGAAAAGACCATCGCGCTCACCGTTGCCGCCATCGAGCGCCAGTTTGGCAAGGGCGCCATCATGCAGATGAGCGGCAAGGACGGGCCCGCCGACGCCGTGCCCGTCATTCCGAGCGGTAGCCTGTCGCTCGACATCGCAACGGGGGTCGGCGGCTACCCCATGGGGCGGGTCATCGAAATCTTCGGCCCCGAGAGTTCCGGCAAGACCACCCTGGCGCTTCACGCCATCGCCCAGACCCAGAAGGGCGGGGGAGTCGCAGCCTTCATCGACGCCGAGCACGCGCTCGACATCTTCTACGCGCGCAAACTCGGCATCCGCACCGAGGACCTGCTCGTGTCTCAGCCCGACACCGGAGAGCAGGCCCTCGAAATCGCCGACTACCTGGTGCGCTCCAACGCGGTGGGCATCGTGGTCGTCGACTCGGTCGCGGCGCTCGTCCCCAAGGCCGAAATCGAAGGCGAGATGGGCGATTCGCACATGGGCTTGCAGGCGCGACTCATGAGCCAGGCACTGCGCAAGCTCACCGGCTCCATCTCGCGCAGCCACACGTGCGTCGTCTTCATCAACCAAATCCGCATGAAACTGGGCGTGCTCTACGGCAGCCCCGAAACCACCACGGGCGGCAACGCGCTCAAGTTCTACGCCTCCATGCGGCTCGACATCCGGCGGTTGGCGCACCTGAAGCGCGGCGAAGAGATCATCGGCAACCGGGCCCGGGTCAAGGTGGTCAAAAACAAGCTCGCGCCGCCGTTCAAGGAAGCCGAATTCGACATCATCTACGGCACGGGCATCAGCCGCGAATCCGACACGCTCGACATCGCCGTCAAACAGGGCATCATCGAGAAGAGTGGCGCCTGGTATTCCTTCAAGGGCGACCGGCTGGGACAAGGCAAGGAAAACGTTCGCCAATACATGATCGAGCACCCGGAACTCACCGACGAACTCGAAGCCCGGGTGCGCGAGCAATTCAACATGCCGCTGCGCACGCCGCAGGCGGCCGATTGGGATCCGCGGCCCATGCTCGAGTCGCGACCGGCGCGTACGACGGCGGCCCCCGCCGATGAGGCCCCCGAAGAACTCGATTGACCTCGGCCTGGCGCCCCGCGGCGGCGGGGCTCCCCGCTGCGGGCCATGCTCAAGGAGGCGTGATTCATGAGTGGCGCTTTCGACATTCGCATTCCGTTGCTCGAGGCCAACGCGACGTTGCCTTCGCAGAAGGCCATGCTTCAGCAGTTCGCGACGCAGTTCCGGCAGCGCAACGGCGACCCGGGGGCCGTCGACGCAGCCCCACTGGACGACGCCGGCATCCCGGCCGAGCCCGAACCGCCCCTCGGCGACGAGCCTGAGCCCGTCGCGGCCGAACGCGAACCAGAACCACCCGCCGACGAGCCGGCGCCCGAAGCCGACGAGCCGGCGCCCGAAGCCGACGAGCCGGCACCCGAAGCCGACGAGCCGGCACCCGAAGCCGACG
>CAYRCM010000065.1:14070-26292 GCA_964422715.1 uncultured Myxococcales bacterium
CCCGAAGCCGACGAGCCGGCACCCGAAGCCGACGAGCCGGCACCCGAAGCCGACGCCGCAGAGCCCGCGTTCAGCGACGACGGCGCCGCCGGCGAGTTCGACGAACCCGATCCCAGCCCGGCCGAGCCCGACCCGAACGAGGATCCCAACGCCTGAGCCCGCGCGCCGCGCGTCCGGGTCACCCTGCTGCCCGGCTCGCGGAGCAGCAGCGGCGTCGCCGCGGGCCGAGCGCGGCCGCGGACGCCCGGTGTCCGGCGCCCGCCGGCCGCGTCGCCCGGCCCGGCAAACCTGGAGAACCGATGCACGAGCTCGTGACGTCCGCGCCGGCCCCGACGGGTGAGCCCGCCCCCGTGCGCGACAAGCCCAACCGCTTCAAGCGCCTCATCCCGGCGGTCGCGGTGTTTCTGGCCGTCTTCGTCCTGATGTCGCTCACCGCCTGGGACCGCGTGCTCGCCCCATCGCCGCACTTCCATTTCGTCGATCTCGCCTTCTCGCTCATGCGTGGCGAGTTCCGCACCGAGACGCCGCGCCGCTACCGCAATGCCGCGCCCCGCCCCGACGACCCGCCGGGGTTCCAGGACGCGGTCAACCGGCATCTCACCGACGGGCAGGGCAACGCGGTCGGCTGGAACGACTGGGCGAGCTATCGGGTGCTGCGGCTCAAGGGTGGCGACGTGCTCGCCGGGGTCTTTCCATGGAAGGACGACTCCGGAAGCAAACGCTTCTATTTCCATACGTTAGATGGTCGGCGTTTCGTCATCGACCCAGCCCGCGACGTGGCCCGCTCCTGTCCCGGTTGGCCCGGAAACCGCTGTGACCGCACCGTCAACTTCGTCAGCTTTCCGCCGTTCCCGGCCATCGCCATCCTCCCGTTCGCAGCCCTCTGGGGCTACAACTTCAACGACGTGCTGTTCACGACGGCGCTCGCCGGCCTCAATGCGCTGCTCATCTTCCTGCTGCTCGAATTCCTGAGCCGCACGGGCCGCTCGGGGCGCACGCAGCGCGAGAACCTCTGGCTCACTGCGCTGTTCGCCTTCGGCACGGTCCACTACTTCTCCGCGGTGCGCGGCGAGGTGTGGTTCACGGCCCTCATCATGGGGGTGGCGCTGCACTGCGCGTTCATCTACTTCGCGCTCGATGGGCGCCGGCCGCTGCTCGCGGGCATCTTCCTCGCCTGCGGCATGGCCACGCGCACGCCGCTGCCGTTCGCCTCGCTCTTCTTCCTGCTGCAAGTGCTTTTTCCCAATGGCGATTTCCGCGCCACGCCCATCTCGGTCAAGATTCGCAAACTCGCCTGGTTCGCGCTGCCCATGGCCGTCGCGCTGGGGCTGCTCATGTACTACAACTGGGCGCGCTTCGGCGATGTGCTCGAGTTTGGCCACCGCTTCCTCGTCGAGGGCACGAGGCCGAGCATCCGCGAGCATGGACTGTTCAGCGGCTGGTTTCTGCCCGCCAACATGGCGGCATGCTTCTCGAACGTGCCGGTGCTCACGGTCACCCCGCCCTTCGTTCACGTCACGCGCCACGGCCTGAGCCTGCTCGCGACCACCCCGGCCTTCCTGCTGCTTCTCTGGCCGAAGCGGCGCACCCCGCTCACCTGGATGCTCTGGGCCGCCGTAGCCGTCATCGCCATCCCGGCGCTCTTCTACCAGAACACCGGCTGGGCGCAGTTCGGCTACCGCTTCGCCCTCGACTGGATGCCCTACATGATCCTGTTGCTGGCCGTCGACGGCCGGCCCATTGGGCGAAAATCGGCAGCCCTCATCTTGCTCTCCATCGCCATCAACCTGTTCGGGGCCATCACGTTCGGCCGCGTGGGCGCCTTCTACTACGACTGATGCGGCCGCGCGTCGTCGGCCGCGCCGCCGCACCGCAAGGCGCCGCGCGCCTTGCTCCGGAGTGAGCGCGTGCCTATCTTCGGACCGTTGCCGCGCTCGCGCGGCGTAGGGGATGGCCCATGACTCTATCGAAACGGTGGCGTCTGCCCCTGGGCATCGTGTCCGGCGGGGTCCTCGGGGCGGGGCTCGGCTACCTCATCTCGTGCACGGGCTCCACGTGAGGCATCACGTCCAACCCGCTGGTCAGCGGGCTGTTTGGTGCGGCGCTTGGGGGCCTGCTCGTCAGCGACACGGCAGCGTCCGACGGCAAGGGGCGGAACCACCGCGATGAGCCCGCTCCGTAACCTGACTTCGACCCGCGGCCCGCGCGGCCGGGCCCACGGCGCCGCGTGGCTCCTGACGGCCGGCGTCGTGGCGCTGGGCCTCGCCGCGTCTGGGCGTGCGCGCGCGGCCGGGGAGGCGGCCCATGCCGTCGGCCACTACGGGCGCGGCACGCTCCAGGGCGGGGTCGCCTACCCGGCCGAAGGCCCCGACCACTACGTGGTCTACCGGCCGCACTGCTACGTGCGTCCCGCACTCGCCGAACTCTACGCCGATCCGGCCAAGCGCAACGTGCATTACGGTCATCCGTGGGCCGTCGCCGAGACGCTCGCGGCACTCGCCGAATTCCGTCGCGCCGACCCCGCGGCACCTCGCGTGGGCCTCGGCGAGGCGAGCGCGCCGCAGGGCGGGCAGGTGCCCTACCACCACTCGCATCAAAACGGTCTCGATATCGACGTGTTCTACGTGCTGCGCGATGCCGTTGCCGCCGGCACGCCGCTGCCGCAACACGATGGGGCGTTCCCCGTGGCGTTCTGCCGCGACGGGCCGCACCTCGAAGTGCGCGAGCCGCGCACGGGCGCCTGGCTCGTCCACCCCGACTTCGACCTCGCACGCAATTGGGCGCTCCTGGCCGCGTTTGCCGAGCGACCGAGCGTGCGGACCATCTTCGTCGGATCGCTGCTGCGGGCGCACATCGAACGCTGGGCCGCCCGCAACGTGCCGCGTCCTGCGCGCGCGCGGGTGTTGCGCCGGCTCGAACCCGTGGTCTGTCCGCCCCCGCCCGGCTCCGGCAGCCGGTACTTCAACGGCAATTTCTGTCCGCACGACGACCATCTCCACGTGCGCTACTTCTGCCCGCCCGCCGACACGGCTTGCCGCGGGTAGCGGTCTCGCGGCTTGCGCCGTGATGGCGCGGGTTCCCGCCCCGTTCGGGGCGTCTGCGCCCCGCCGCGCGGCGGGGTTGCCTGGGGCCGCGGCAGGACTGCCGATTTCGCGCGCGTTTGACACGCCTGAATAGGCGCCGATAATGCGGCGTCCAAGCGCGCGGGACCCGGGTGGCGGTCGCATTCGCCCCCCCAAACACGCGACCGCCAACCCGGGCTTCTCTTTGTCAGTCAAGGTTCAGCGCGGACCGGCGGCCTGCCGCCACGAGCGCGGTGCCTGGCGGCATGGCGGTCCGCCAACACCCGAACGGAGTCGCCCATGCAACCGTTCTCGCTTCTTCGGCTGAACTTGCTCTCGCTCACGGTCGCGGTGCTGCTCTCGGCCGGCGCGGCGGTGGCCGCGCCGCACAAACTGCTGGTGTGCTATCCCAACGGTGCCGGCTCGACGGCCGAAGCGGCTCCGCAGCTCGAGAAGTTCTTCCGCCAAGCCGAAAAACTCGCGGGCTGGCCGGCGCAAACGCTCAGCGGGGCCTACATGGTCACCGCCGATACGTGTGAGGCCTATCTGCGCGACCACAAGCCCGATCTGGCGCTCCTCAGTCTGCCCTTCTTCCTCGCAAACCGCGCTCGCCTCCAAGCCACCCCGTTGCTCGAAGTCGTGCCGCGCCACGGCGAACCCGAAGTCATGCACGTCGTCGCCACGAACGGGGCCACGGCGCTGGCCGAACTGCGCGGCAAGCGCCTCACGGGCGACATGCTCGACGACCTCCGTTTCGTCAGCCGGATAGTGTTCGACGGCACGCTCGACGCGAAACAGGCGTTCACCGTCGTGCCCGTGCGCACGGCGCTCAAGGCCATCAAGGACGTCCACCGCGGCGGCGCCGACGCGGCCCTGCTGGACCATCAGTCGTTCCTCGAACTCAAGAACTTGCCGTTTGGCAGCGCCTTCAAGCAGGTCTACGCCACGCCGACGCTGCCTGGCTGGCCGCTCGTGGCGCTCGGCCCAGGCCTTTCGGCCGCCGACCGCCGCACGCTCGCCGCCCAGTGGCCCAAGGTGTGCGACGGTGCCGAAGGTGCCGAGAACTGCAAGCAGATGCGCATCGGCGGGCTGAAGGCGGCCTCCGACAGGACGTACGAGGCGCTTGTGCGCAAGTACGGGCCCTGACCGAGGCCCCGCCCGCCGCCCGCCAAGGCCCCCCGGCAGCGCAGCGCCCCACCCCTACGGACCCCGACTCCAACCCCCGGCCAGGCCACAAGATTCGCAGACCCCCTGTCGATTTTTTGACGCGGCCCAACGCCACCGGCTAGGCTCGCGCGGGCGGCATGCCGCGCCGGGGGCCGATGGCGGCGCCCGGTACGTGGCGGGGAAGGTCGGGGCGGCGGTTTGAGCGAGCTCACCTGGGGCCACGAGCCCGTCCTGCGGGAAGAAGTCCTCCAGTGGCTCGGCGCGCCGCTCACCGGCCTCGTGGTCGACGGCACGGTCGGCGCCGGCGGGCACGCCGAGGCGCTGCTCGACGCCTCGCCCGCGGCACGCCTCATCGGCGTTGACCGCGATCCGCTGGCCGTCGCGACGGCGCGCCTGCGCCTCGAGCGCTTCGGGGCACGCGCCACGGTGCTCCAGGGGTGCTTCGGCGACCTCGGGGCGCTGCTTTCCGCGCCCGAACTCGCGTTGGGCAGCGGCGCCGGCGCCGTGCTCGTCGACCTTGGGCTCTCGTCGCTCCAACTCGCGGATCGATCGCGGGGCTTCTCGTTCAGCGCCGACGGGCCGCTCGACATGCGGATGGATCCGACCGTGGGCGCCCCGGCGTGGCAGCGTTTGGCCGAGCTCGGGACGGCCGAGATCGCGGCCATTCTCAGGCAATACGGAGAGGTTGTGGGCGCCCAACGCATGGCCCGGGCCATGGCCGCCGAACTCGCCGCGGGCCGCGTGACGACTTCCGCGCAACTCGCCGCACTCGCGCTGCGCGTACTCGGGCGGGGCCGGCGCGAGCGCATCCACCCGGCGACCCAGGTGTTCCAGGCCATCCGCATCTGGGTCAACGACGAACTCGGGGAACTCGAATCGTTTCTCCGCGTTGTGCCGACGCTGCTCGCACCGGGCGGCCGCGTCGCGATCGTCAGCTTCCATAGCCTCGAAGATCGCGCGGTGAAGCACGGGCTGCGCGCCTGGCAGCAGGGGCCGCCGACGGCGCGACCCGACCGCTATGGCCCGCCGCCGCCCGTGTTCGACCCCATCCTGCGGGTGCTCACGCGGCGTTCCGTGCAGCCCGGAGCCGCCGAGGTCGCGCGCAACCCGCGTTCGCGCAGCGCCCGGCTGCGCGTTGCCGAGCGCACGGCGGTCGGGCTCCCCCGACCCGCGCCGGGCGGGGAGGCCTGACATGGAGCGGCAGAGAGCGCGGCGGCCGAGCCGGCCGATGTTGGTCGTCGTCATCGTCCTGACGATCGCGCTTCTCACCACGTTCGGCCTCTACCACGTGTGGACGAGCTACCAACTCGTGCGCCTCGGCTACGATCTCTCGGCCGCCACCCGCGAGTACAAGGCGCTGCTCGAACAAAACCAAAGGCTGCAACTCGAGTTCGCCGCTCTGAAACGCGACGCGCTGCGCAAGCGGCAACTGCAGGCCCCGCAACGCTTGCGTCCGCCCACGGCGCTCGAGATGTACGTGATCCCGGCAGGCCCGGAGCCCCCTCCGAACCTGGCTCCGCAAATGGCGCCTGCGGCGACCGGCCCGACGGCCGAAGCCCCGGCGCCCTGAGGAGGCCCACCGCCATGTTGTCCAGCCGCGCTCGCGGAGAGAATCGTCGGGTGCAGCGCACTGTCGCGCGAGCCCCCGTGGAACGCCACCCCGCGGCCCGGGCGCGCTTCCGCATGCTGCTCGTCAGCGGCGTGGTGCTGGGCTTCCTGCTCGTGTGCACCGGTGTCTCGGGGTACTTGCAGATCGCGCAGCAAGAGGTTTTTCAGACGGAAGCCCAGCGCAACTACTTGCGTGCGGTGCTCCTCGACGACCGGCGCGGCAACATCTACGACCGCAACGGCGCGCTGCTCGCCACGTCCGTCGACGCCCCCTCCGTGTTCGCCCTGCCGGAGCGCGTGGAGAAGCAATCGGAAACCGCGGCGCTGCTCGCCGAGGTTCTGGAAATGCCGGCCGACGAGGTGTTCGACAAACTGCTCCTCGACCGCAAGTTCGTGTACATCAAGCGCAAGGTCACGACCAGCCAGGCCCAGCGCATCCGAGACATGGAACTGCCCGGGATCCGGGCCGAACCGGAGGCCAAACGCTACTACCCGGAACGCGAGCTGGCCGGCCAGGTGCTCGGCTTGGTGGGGCTCGATCCGGTCGGCCTCGAAGGCGTCGAGAAGGCGTTCGACGGCCATCTACGGGGCCGCAACCTACAGATCCAGGCGCTGAAGGACGCGCGCGGTCGCCTCGTGTTCACCGATCCGCTGCCGGCCGGCACGCGTTTCGCCGGCCACGACGTCGTGCTGACCATCGACGAGCGCTTGCAGGGCGAAGTGGAACGCATCCTCGAGCGCACGGTGATCGCGCATCGCGCCCTGCACGGGGTGGCCATCGTGATCGACGTGCCGACCGGCGACATCCTGGCCATGGCCAACGTGCCGCGCTTCAACCCCAACAACTTCCATCGCTACCCGCTCGAACGGCGGCGCAATCGGGCGGTCAGCGACACGTACGAGCCCGGCTCCGTGCTCAAGGTGTTCACGCTCGCGGCCGCCCTCGAGGTCGAGGCCGTCACCATGGACGACCTCATCGACGTCGAAAACGGCCGGATGCGCATTGGCCCGCATGCCATCCACGACACGCATCCCCACGATGTGCTGAGCGTCTGGGACATCATCAAGGTCTCGTCGAACATCGGGGCAGCGAAAATCGCGGCTGCGGCCGGCAAACGGCAGCTGTTCAACACGTTCGTCGACTTCGGCTTCGCCCAACCGCCCGGCAGTGGGCTGGTCGGCGAAACGCCCGGGTCGCTTCGGCCGGTACGCGACTGGGGCGGCGTCACCTTCGCCAATATCTCGTTTGGACAAGGGATTTCGGTATCGCCACTCCAGATGGCCGTGGCGCTCGCGGCCCTCGCGAACGGCGGCAAGCGGCTGCGACCGCACATCGTGCACGAGATCCGGGCGTCCGACGGCACGCTCGTCAAACGCTACGAACCCGAGGTCGTGTGCCAGGTGGTGCGACCCGAGGTCGCGGCCACCGTCCTGGAGTCGATGCAGCGCGTCGTGGAGCCCGGCGGCACCGGTGAGGCGGCGGCCCTCGACCGCTACCTCGTCGCGGGCAAGACGGGCACGTCCCAGAAGGCGGATACGCTCGTCGGCGGCTACTCGCCGTTTCGCTGGATCGCCTCCTTCGGCGGCGTCGTGCCGGCCGACGCACCGCGGCTCGCCATCCTGGTCGTGGTCGACGAACCCATGGGCAAGGCGTGCGGCGGGACCGTGGCCGCGCCCGCCTTTCGCGAGATGGCGGAGTGGGCGCTCCAGTACTTTCAGATCCCGCCCCCGGGCCAGCCGCTCGCGCGCATGCGTGCGCAAGTGACGCTCGCCGACGGGGAGCCGGCGGGCCGCCGCGCCGGCGCGCCCCCCGCGCCGGTCTCTGCGGCCGAGCAGGAGGGCCCCGCGGCGGTCGGATCGGGCGACGAGGCCCTGCCCGACGCGCCCGAGGTCTACGTCCCCGATTTTCAGGGCCTCACCGTGGTGGAGGTGCAACGCCTCGCCCGGGCGCAGCGGCTCCGTGTGGCCGTCCGCGACGGCGGCATCGCCGTGCAGCAGTCGTTGCCGCCCAGCGCTCGCGTCGCCGCCGGCAGCGTGGTAGAAGTCCGCTTCGAGCCGTCGTGGGGCGAACGCCGGCAGGGAGCGAAGCCTTGAATTTCAGTGAATTGTGCCAGCATCTGGCCCCCCTCGGCTGCGGCGGCGAGGCCCGCGGCGAATGCACCGGAGTCACGCACGACTCGCGCCAGGTGGGGCCCGGCACGGTGTTCGTGGCGTTGCGTGGTCAACAGGTCGACGGACACGCGTTCGTCGGCGACGCCGTGCGGCGCGGGGCGGCTGCCCTCGTGCTCGAAGAGCCGCCGGCCAACGCTCCGGGCGTGGCCTGGCTCACCTTGCGCGACACGCGGGCGGCCCTGCCGCTCGTCGCCCGGCTCGTGTACGGCGACCCGTCGGCGGCCCTCGACCTCGTCGGCATCACCGGCACGAACGGCAAGACCACCACCACGTATCTGCTCGAATCCGTGTTCGCCGCGGCCGGCCGCCCCGCCGGGGTTCTCGGCACGATCAACGTGCGCTTCGGCGCCGAGGTGGCGACCGCCGGGCTCACGACCCCCGAGGCGAGCGACGTTCAGCGCCACCTCGCCTGGATGCGGGACCGCGGGGCGCGCGCCGCGGTCATGGAAGTGTCCTCGCACGCCCTGGAACTGCACCGCGTCGACGGCTGCCAGTTCGCTGTGGCCGTGCTCACTAACCTGACGCGCGACCACCTCGATTTCCACGGCACCCTCGAACGCTACAAGGCCGCGAAGGCCAGGCTGTTCCACGAACACCTGGTCCAAAGCAACTGCCGCCGGGGCGCGGTGGTCAATCTCGACGATGCCTTTGGCCGCGAACTCGCCGAGAGCGCTCCGCGGCCTTGTCTCGGATTCGCCCTGCGGCCGGTGGCCGGGGCGGCCGTATTTCCGCAGAGCGCGCACATTGGCCTCGACGGCATCTCTGCGGCCGTCCAGACCCCGCGCGGCGTCGTGACGCTGCGTTCGCCACTCGCCGGACCGCACAACCTGGCGAACATCCTCACGGCGGTGGCCGTAGCCGAGTTGCTCGACGTGCCGCACGCGGCGCTTGCCGCCGGCATCGCAGCCTGTCAGGCGGTCCCGGGCCGGCTCGAGCGCGTTGCCGACGTGGGCGGGCTGCCCGTGTTCGTCGACTACGCGCATACCGACGATGCGCTCCTCAACGTCACAACGGCCTTGCGGCCGCACGTCCGAGGGCGCCTCATCACGGTATTCGGTTGCGGCGGCGACCGCGACCGAACGAAGCGTCCGGCGATGGGGCGCGTCGCGCTCCAACAGTCCGATCTGGTCATCGTCACGTCCGACAATCCGCGCACCGAAGACCCGCTGGCCATCGTGGCCGACATCCTGCCCGGGCTCGTTGCCGCGGGGGGCCGGCAACTGCCGCTCGCCGAACTGCGGGGCACGGCGGATCGCGGCGCCTACGCCGTGGAGCCCGACCGCGAGGCCGCGATCCGCGGTGCCATCGCCGCAGCCGCACCCGGCGACGTCGTGCTGATCGCCGGCAAGGGCCACGAGGACTACCAGATCGTCGGGCGCACCAAACGACACTTCGACGACCGCGAAGTGGCCGCCGCCGCCTTGCGTGTGCGCGCCACGGCGCTCTCGGGTCACGACCGCGACCATGCTTGACCTCGACTGGCGTACCCTTTGCCGCGTCATCGCCGCACGTCCGCTCGGCGGCCACGAACCGCCGCACGTGTCGGGGGTGTCCACCGACACGCGCGCGTTGCGCCCGGGTGACGTCTTCGTGGCCCTCCGCGGCCGGCAGCGCGACGGCCACTGCTACCTCGAAGAGGCCGTCGAACGCGGGGCCGCCGGACTCATCGTCTCCGAAGCGTGCAGCGTGCCCCCGGCGCTGCTCGCGAGCCCCAACCTCGGCGTGGCCCAGGTGCCCGACACCACGGCGGCCTTGGGCGACCTGGCCGCGCACGTGCTGCAGACGAGTTCGGCCGAAGTCATCGCGGTGACGGGCAGCATCGGCAAGTCGCTCGTCAAGGCCATGATCGCGCACATCCTCAGCCAGCAGGCGCTCGTGAGTTGGACCGAGCGCAACTACTCCAACCTGGTGGGCCTGCCGCTCGCGGCGCTGGCGCTCCGACCCGACGACCGCTTCGCGGTGCTCGAATTGGCCGGCGCCACCCCGGCCGAAATCGCGCGGCTGACGGCTATCAGCCGGCCGGCCGTCGGCGTCCTCACGGCGGTCGGCGCCGGCAGCCTCGACCGTTGGGGGGCCTTTGGCCCCATCGCGCGTGCCAAGTTGGCCTTCCTGGGCGCCCTGCCGCTTTCGGCCGTGGCGGTCGTCAATGGCGACGAGAGCCGGCTCCGGCTCGCCGCGCGCAGCCATCCGGGCGACGTGCGCTGGTTCGGTCAGCGCCCGGGGGACGACGTGCGGATCGCGGAGGTTGCGCTCGACGATGCCGCCCGCCCGAGCGCCCGGTTGCTCGTCCGGGGCCGGCCCGTGCGCCTGCGGCTCAACGTCGTCGGGCGGCACGCCGTGTGGAACGCGGCCGCCGCCTTGGCCGCCACCCTCGACCACGTTGCCGAGCCCGAGCAGGCCGCCGCCGCCCTCGAATCGTTCCCCACGTTGAAGGGCCGACTCGATCTCGTGCAGGCGCGCGGCATTCGCTACGTTGTCGACCTCACCGAGAGCCATCCGCTTTCGACCCGCGCGGCGCTCGAAACCGTGGCGGCCGTGGGCGAAGTGCGGCGCCGCGTGGCCGTGCTGGCCGACATGGCCGGCGCCGGACGCGGCCGTCCGGCGGCCGACCAGGACGTCGGGGC
Organism: uncultured Myxococcales bacterium; assembly: GCA_964422715.1. Classification (GTDB taxonomy): domain Bacteria; phylum Myxococcota_A; class UBA9042; order PWKZ01; family CAYRCM01; genus CAYRCM01. Next base: position 24,704 of record CAYRCM010000065.1, read on the forward strand.
CCTCGTGGCGCGACTCGGCTACCACGCGCTCTACGCCGTCGGGCGCCATCCCGAAGACCTTGCCCGCGCGGCGCAGGCCGGTGGCATTCCGGCCGCAAGCGTCGTCTGCGCGCGCCACGCTCTCGAACTCGTCGACACCTTGCAGGCCGAACTGCGCGAGGGCGACTGCGTGCTCCTGAAGGGCGGCGACGAACTCCACTTTGGCCGCCTGCTCGAACTGCTCTCCCTGCGCTGACGCCTTGCGGACCTCGGCCCCGGGTCCGTTGCCCACCCTCCCAGGCCGGCCCTCTCGTCGTGCGTCGCCGATTCGGGTCGTGCGCTACGCCGCGCCGGGACAGGCCGCGCCGTGCTGCGGCGTCACCTCGCGCCAGGGCGGACGGGCGGTGAGGCAGTCGGGACGGGTCCACGAGCAGCGCGGGGCGTACGGGCAGCCGTCCGCGGCGGCCGGCCGGCCGCCTTCGGCAGCCGCCCGCTCCGATAGGGCGGGCTCGCCCCGCTCGGCCAGGGGGCGCGCCAACGCCGGATCGGGAACGGGCACCGCGGCGACCAGCGCCCGGGTGTAGGGGTGGACCGGGCTCGCCAGCACGGCGTCGGCGGGCCCGGCCTCGACGAGCCGACCCGCGAGCAGCACGGCCACGCGGTCGGCCAGGGCGCGCACGGTCAGCAGGTCGTGACTGATGTAGAGCAGGGCCAGTTGCCGGTTGCGGCGCAGCGCGTCGAGGGCCTGGAGCAAGTGGGCGCGGGCGCTCACGTCCAGCGCCGCCGCCGGCTCGTCGGCCACGAGCACCGCCGGGGCCAGCGCCAGTGCGCGGGCGACAGCCACGCGCTGGCGTTCGCCGCCGCTCAGCGCGTGGGGGTAGCGCGCCGCGAGATGCGGCTCGAGGCCGACCTCGGCCAACAGTTGGGCACTCCGCTGCGCCAACTCACGGCGCGGGGCAAGGCCGTGGGCCCGCAGCGGCTCGTGCAGGGCGGCCCGCACCGACAGGCGCGGGTCGAGGCTGCCCAGCGGATCCTGAAACACCATCTGAAAGCGCTGGCGCAGGGGCCGCAGGGTGCGTTTCGAGGCCCGCGTGACGTCGACACCGTCCCAGAACACGCGCCCGGCCGTCGTCTGCAGGAGTCGCAACAGGACCAGCGCCAGGGTCGTCTTGCCGCTGCCCGACTCGCCCACGAGCGCCACCGCCTCTCCAGCGCCGAGCGCGAGCGAAACGTCATCGACGGCCGCAAATGACCGCGCGGCGAAGCCGGGGCCGGGCAAGGGCCGCCGGACGGTCACGGCGTGGCCCGCGAGCACGGGCGTCGCCTGCGGCGCGGCGGCCGGGGCCGTGCCGGCCGGCCAGGCGATCAGCTGCGGGGCGTCTGCCATGGCAGGACCTCCGCGCGCAGGCGGCTCAGTTCGGCCGCCTCGGCGATGCAGGCCACCCGGTGGCCGGGCGGCTCGTCGGGCACCGGCGCGAGGGCCGGTCGCGCGGCGCGGCAGGCGGCGCGGGCGAGCCCGCAGCGTGGCGCAAACGCGCAGCCGGGTGGCAGGGCAGGGCCGCGGCGTTTTCTCTCCACAATGGAGTAGAAACCGGGTCGTAGTAGAAATT
>CAYRCM010000066.1:0-26217 GCA_964422715.1 uncultured Myxococcales bacterium
CCCCCGTCGGCTCGGGGCCCGCGGCCGAGCCGGCGTCCGGCGCGGACAGCGCGGCCTGGAGCAGGGCCGGCAGCCCGCCGGTGGCGCTCCAGACGCGGTCGATCTGGGCGGCCGGCGGCTCCGCCTCCGGCCCGAGCCGGCGGAGCCACTCGGCCACCGCCGGCCGGTCGAGCGGCTCGATCGCGTGGCGCGCGAAGTCCGCGAACGGGACCACGGCGCGTTCGAACGCCGTGGCCGCGTCGCCGGCCGCACCCGCCCCGGCCGCGCCCCCCGCCGAGACCGTCACGGCGCAAAGCAGGCGTGGCGGGCGCTCACAGGCGGACGCAAGCCGCGCGACGTAGGCGACGAGTTCGCCAAGCGCTTCGGGGGCCTCCGCGAGGTCGTCGACGAGCAGCACGTAGGGCCTTCGGCCGGCCGCCGCGAGCAGCGCCTTGCCGAGCGCGTCGACGAACGCCGCGCGCGCCTGGCGCGGCGTGGCGGGCCCGAACGGCAGATCTAACGGGGGGTCCGTCGCGGCCGGGGCAGCGAGCGCGGGCGCGGGGGCCAGTTCGCCGAGCCCGAGCCAGCGCCCCCAGAGCTGCGGATCGTGGGGCGGCAGCCGTTCCGGAGCCTCGAAGCCGAGGAGCAGCGCCTGGCGCCGCAGGGCTTCCAGCACGGCGCTCTTGCCGCTGCCCGGGGCGCCTTCGAGGAGCACGAGCTGCACGGGCGGGGTTGGCTCGGCCGAGAGGCGCTGCAACGCCGTGCGCAGCGCGGCCGCGAGCGCCGGACGGCCAAAGAGCCCCCCCGGCTGCGCCCGGGCCGCGCGGCAGGCGGGCGGGTCGAGGGGCGGGCGCAAGGCCTCGGGCAGGCCGGTGGCGAGCCGGCGGGCCGCCGCGCGCGCCGTCGCGGGCCGCGCCGTGGAGTCGGGGGCCGCCAGGGCCGCGAGCGCATCGAAGAACGCTTCGTCCGGGGGCTCAGCGCCGAGGCCCGCAGGCCGCACGATGGTCGGGTGGCGTGCGCCTACAAGGCTGAGCAACGGCTGCCCCGGCCCGCCGGGACGCCAGGCATCGAAAAGCCAGGCGCCGACGAGCCCGAGCGCGTAGAGGTCGCTCGCCACGGAGGGCGGCCCGCCGTGCAGGCATTCGGGCGCCAGAAAATCGAGCGTGCCGGCCGGGGCTGCGCGCACCGCGGCCTCGTTCGGCAGGCGCGCGAGCCCGAAGTCGACGAGCCGCGCCGCCCCGGCCGCGTCGAGCACCACATTCGACGGCTTGATGTCGCCGTGTACGAGGCCGCGCTCGTGCAGGAAGATGACGGCCTGCAAGAGTTCGAAGAGCCACTGGACGCGCTTCGCGAGCGGAGGCGCCTCGCCGAGGCGAGTCGCGAGGTCGCCGCCGGGATAGAAGCGTTCGACGAGGAAGCGCCGCCCGCTCGCCTCGTCGTCGGCGAGCGCGAAGACCTCGCCCACGTGGGGGTGCGCGAGTGCCGACAGCGCTTCGTACTCCCGCTGCAAGCGCTCGCGTGCGGCCTCGCCCACCACGAACTTGAGCACCCGCTCGGCGCCCGCGCGCAGCGTGTCGCGCGCGAGGAACACCTGCCCCTGCCCGCCCGCCCCGAGTTCCCGCAGCAGTTCGTGGCGCCCCGCGATCGGCATGGCCTGCCCCCTTGGCCGCTCGGCTGGCAGAGTGTCGATTAATTCGACATCTCACCCAGACTTGTACACTATTTCGACATGAAGCGCGAGCGCGCTCCGGCGCGGGACGACCGGACGGCGCGGCCGCAGTCCCGCGGATACGTAGCCCGAACAAGGGGTTGACGGCCGCCCGGACTGGCGCCGGAGGCGCCGTCGTGCGATAGAGGGGAACTGGCACGCCGGTTGCTCTTCGTCCCGGCCAGAACGGCCTCGCATGGTGCGGCCGGACCGGACGAACGACAACCGATGGAGGTGGACCGATGATCGCGAAACGGACGTTCTGGCTTTCGGGGCTCGCCGCTCTTGTCCTGGCGTTCGGCGTCGCCGCGTGCGACATCACGCCGACCGAGCCGGGCGCGGGCGCCGCCTGTACGACGCACGTCGACTGCCAGGCCAATGCGGCCTGCCTCTCCGGGCAGTGCGAGAACGTCGCCGAAAACCTGGCGGGCGCCCTCACCTGCGACGCGGACGACCCGTGTCCGAGCGGCGCGGTCTGCCAGAACGGCCACTGTCTCGCGGCCGAGGGCGCGAGCCCCATGGCGTGCGCCGCGCACGTCGACTGCCCGGCGAACTGGGCGTGTCTCTATGGGCACTGCGTCTTCTTCGAACCCGACGCGACCGACGACGCCGACGGCGACGGCTACCCGGCCGCGACCGACTGCCTCGACAGCGACGCCTCGGTGCATCCCGGGGCTGCTGAAGCCTGCGACGGCCGCGACAACGACTGCGACGGCACCGTCGACGAGGGCTGCGGGGAAGTGCCCTGCACGAGCGACGCCGACTGCAGCACCCCGTGCGCGTCCTGCACGAACGGCCAGTGCATCGTGCCGCCGTGCAGGGTCTGCGACAGCGACCACGCGTGCCCGGCCGGCTTCCAGTGCGTCATCGCGGCCGGCGGCTGCTGCAGCAGCTGCGAGCCGGTCGAAGTCGATCCCGAGATCTGCGGCGACGGCCTCGACAACGACCGCGACGGGCTCATCGACGAAGGCTGCGGCGAAGACGACAGGGACGCCGACGGCTTCCCGGCCGGCGAAGACTGCGACGACAGCGATCCGGCCATTCATCCCGCGGCCCTGGAAGTCTGCGACGGCCTCGACAACGACTGCGACGGCCTCATCGACGACGGCTGCGGCGAGATCCCCTGCGGTTCCGATGCCGAATGCGGTCCCTGCGCCGTCTGCATGGACGGCCTGTGCGTCATGCCGCCGTGCATGACCTGCCACGACGACGCCGAGTGCGCCGCGGGCGAGATGTGCCAGGTCGACGCGGGCGGCTGCTGCAGCGCCTGCGTGCCGGCCGGACCGCAGCCCGAAATCTGCGGTGACGGCATCGACAACGATTGGGACGGCGAAGTGGACGAAGGCTGCGAACCGCTGCCCTGCGCCTCGGACGCCGACTGCCCCGACCCGTGCGCCGCGTGCATCAATGGCCAGTGCGCCCCGCTGCCCTGCCAAGAGTGTGGGCCGAACGCGCCTTGCGCCGCGGGCGAAGTGTGCGTCCCGAGCGCCGACGGTTGCTGCAGCGGCTGCGAACCCGCCGGGCCCGACCCGGAAATCTGTGGCGACGGCATCGACAACGACTTCGACGGGCTCATCGACGAGGGCTGCGGCGAGGACGACATGGACGGCGACGGCTTCCCGGCCGGCGAAGACTGCGACGACCGCAACGCCGCCATCAACCCGGCCATGCCCGAGAGCTGCGACAACGGCCTCGACAACGATTGCGACGGGCTCGTCGACGAAGGCTGCGGCGGCGCGCCCTGCACGTCCGATGCCGACTGCGGCGCCTGCGCGGCCTGCATCGACGGCCTGTGCATGGTGCCGCCGTGCATGGTCTGCTCGTCGAGCGCCGAATGCATGGCGGGCGAAGTCTGCGTGGTGAGCGCCGACGGTTGCTGCAGCAGCTGCGAACCCGCCGGGCCCGACCAGGAAATCTGTGGCGACGGCATCGACAACGACCTCGATGGGCTCATCGACGAGGGTTGCGAAGCGGAAGACATGGACGGCGACGGCTACCCGGCCGGCGAAGACTGCGACGACCTCGACGCCGCCATCCATCCGGCGGCCCCCGAGACCTGCTTCGACGACCGCGACAACGACTGCGACGGCCAGATCGACGAGGGCTGCGGCGCCGCGCCGTGCGCCACCGACGCCGACTGCACCGACGCCTGCGCGAGTTGCGTGGCCGGCCAGTGCGTCGTGCCGCCGTGCATGACGTGCGCGTCCGATGCCGACTGCCCCGTCGACCACATCTGCGTGGCCACGGCGGGCGGCTGCTGCAGCACCTGCGAACCGCTCTGAGCGGAGGCGCACCGTGGGTCGCCCGCCTCCCGCGGGCGGCCCGCCCGGAGGGATAGCCATGCGGCCGAGCGCTGCCACTTCGAAGACCCTGGCCCGCCGTCTCGCGCGGGTCCTGCTCGTTTGGGGGCTCGGTGTCGCCTGCGCCGTCGAGCCCATCCCGACGCCCGAGGTCAACCCCGACCAGCTCGTCGTGGCGCCGCTCCGCAAGGCCGACAAGGTCGCCACCGTCATCGGACGCGCGGGCGCGGCGCCGGCGGCGGCCGAGCTCGTGCTGCAGAACGTACCGCGCGCCCTCCAGAACACCGCGTTGGCCGATGCCGAGGGCCGCTTCGTCGTGTCGGTGGCAGCCATCCAGGGCGAGCGCCTGCGCCTGTTCGTCGCCGGCGCCGCGGCCGCGGCCGCCGAACTGGGAGCGCCGGTCTTCGACCCCGACGCCAATCCGCCGCCGCCCGGCGGCGCCGACGGCCTCATCGCCGCGAGCGTGCCCGTGAACGGCCAGACCACCGTGACGGGGGCCGCCGGGGCCGTGGCCGCGGCCGATCTCGTGCTCGTCACGAACGTCCAGCAGGGCGCGGTGCGCGAGACGAGCGCCGAGGCCGACGGCGGCTTCAGCCTGACCCTGCCGGCGGCCGGCGGCGACCGGTTGCGCCTCGTCGTGCTGCGGGCGGGGGCGGCGAGCCCGGCCACCGAGATCGTCGTGCCGCGGCAGGCGTCCGCGCCCACGGACGCCGACGGCGACGGCTTCACGGCCGACGTCGACTGCGACGATGCCGACGCGGCGAGCCACCCGGCCGCCCCCGAAATCCCCGGCGATGACCGCGACAACGACTGCGACGGGCAGGTCGACGAAGCCGCGCCGGACGCCGAGACCTGCGGCGACGGCCTCGACAACGACCAGGACGGCCTCATCGACGAAGGCTGCAACGGCGGCCCCTGCACGAGCGATGCAGACTGCCTGGACGCCTGCGCGGCCTGTGGCGCCGGGCTCTGCGTCATCCCGCCCTGCCGCGTCTGCGGCGCCGACGCCGAGTGCCTGGCAGGCGAAGTCTGCGTCGTCAGCGCCGACGGCTGCTGCAGTTCGTGCGAACCCGCCGAGCCCAACCCGGAAATCTGCGGCGACGGCCTCGACAACGACCAGGACGGCCTCGTCGACGAAGGCTGCAGCGGTGGCCCCTGCACGAGCGACGCCGACTGCCTCGAAGCGTGCGCGGCCTGCGTCGACGGGCTGTGCGTCATCCCGCCCTGCCGCACGTGTGCGAGCGACGCCGACTGCCCGCAGGATTATGCTTGCGTCGAAACCGCGGGCGGCTGCTGCAGTTCGTGCGAGCTCGTGCCGAGCACGTAGGTCTGCGGCGGCGCCATCGACCACTCCCCCTCCCGGACACGACGCGAATGCACTATGCTCCTCGGTGTTTCGCCCGGGCGCCTCGGCCCGGGCCTTCAACGGGGAGACCCTGACATGCGTTTGGCCTCTTATGCGCCCGCGTGGGCCCGCCGGCCCGCCAGGCTGCTCGGGTGGCTCGTTTCGGGGCTCGTGTTCGCCGCGGGCGGCAGCGCGGCGCGCGCCGACGGCACGTACGTCAAGGCGGGCGGCGGCACCGTCGTGCCGCTCAAGAACCACGACGTGCGGCTCGCGGCCGAAACCATCGACATCGCGGTCGAGCGGCCGGGGCTCATGGCCGACGACGACACGCTCGTCGTCACCGTCACGTACACGTTCGTGAACGACACAGCGAAGTCGCTGAACCTCACGATGGGCTTCCCCGTGGCGTGGGACTACCGCGAGCAGTACATGCAGGGCGAGGGCTACCTCGACCGCGAGCGCCACTCGCCGGTGTCCGATTTCACGACGCTCGTCGACGGCAAGGCCGTGGCGGTGCAAGCGAAGCCCCGCACGCTGCCTCCCCTGAAGCCGCAGAGCGACGAAGAGCGCATGGCCGTTGAAGAGCCGTCGCGGCCGGCCAAGAAAGACCCCTTCGGCGCCGACCAGTACTACCTCTGGCGCGTGGCGTTCAAGCCGCACCAGACGCGCACCGTGGTCAACCGCTTCCGCTACGACGCGGGCGCCGGAGTCTACTGGAAAGAAAACGATTTCAAGTACATCCTGCGCAGCGGGGCGGCGTGGCGGGGCCCCATCGGTCGGGCGGTCGTGCGCTTCCGGCTCGGCGACCGGGGCTGTCTGCGGGACACCGGCGGCGGGCCCGATCCGTGCATCGCGGGGCTCGACGAGCCCCTCCGCGACTTCCGCGAGGACCCCTTCGAGTTCCCGGACGTGCCCGCGGGAGTCGGCCCCGGGGGTGCCGAGCGCATCCTGGCCGCCACCGGCGAGACGGAATTCGTTTGGGAGTTCGAAGCGTTCGAGCCCGACTTCGACCTCGAATGGGCCTACGACACGGCGCGCCCGGTGCGAAAGGCCGTACGCGCGGCCATCGCCGCCCTCGACCTGAAGGCCGCGAGCCCGGCCGATCTCGGCGATGCGCGCGACACGCTGCTGGCAATCTACGGCCTCGGCTTCGCCGACGCTGCCCGCCAGGCCGAGTTCGAGAAGCGCAGCTGGTACGTGCGCGACCCGCGCGCCACCCGCGAGCAGGCCACAAAGGATCCCCTGTTGCAGGCCGTCGAGGCCGAATTGGCGAAGCGCGCGGCGGGCGTGCCGCCGGACGCGGCGCCCGCGGACGCGGCGCCCCACTCCGGCGCGGCCGAGCCGGCTGCGCCGCCCGCCCAGACCCCGGCACCCTGAACGCGAGAGCCCTCCGGCACGTGCTCACAGGCGCGTGCGCACGACCTCGATGATGAGCAGGACGAGCACGCCCGCGATCAGCGGCCGGATGAGGCGTTCGCCGCGCCGCAGGGCCAGAAACGCGCCCACTTGGTTGCCCGCGATGCCCGCGGCAGCGGCGTAGAGCGCCAGTGGGAACACGACGGCCCCGTTGGAGAGAAACACCACGACGGCCCCGAGGTTGCTCGCCAGGTTGACGATGCGCGCGTTGCCGGCCGCGACGAGCAGGTCGAGCCCGAGCGCCGCGTGGTATCCGATGGTCAGAAACGTGCCCGTGCCCGGGCCGAAGAAGCCATCATAGAGCCCGATGCCGAGGCCGAGCCAGAGGGCCCGCAACGCGGCCGCCCGGGCGTTCGGCGGCGTGCCGACGCGCGCGAGCAGCCGGTCCTTGAGCCAGAACACGGCGAGGGCCAGCGGGATGAGCCCGAGCACGGCCACGGCCACTCCCGCGGGCGGCACGTAGAGGACCAGCCGGGCGCCGAGCGCCGAGCCGAGAAGCGCCCCGAGGATGGCCGGCCAGGCCGTCGCCCCCTGCCACTTGCCGGCCCGCACGTAGCGGATGGTGGCACCGAGGGTCCCGAGCACACTCGAGAATTTGTTCGTGGCCAGCGCCGGGTGCTCGGGCAGCCCGGCGGCCAAGTAGCCGGGCAGGCTGATGAGCCCGCCGCCCCCGGCGACGGCGTCGACGAGGCCCGCCAGAAAGACCAGGGCGCAGACGAAAACCGTCGGCAGCGCGGCGAGTTCCATGGGAGGGGGGCGGAGCGGCTCAGTGGCCGGGCAGGTTGTCGAATTCGACGTTGCGTTTGGCCCCGCGAAACGCGTTGAAGGGCCCGAGGATGGCGTCGACCAGGATAACCGCGGCCCCATAGCCGTGGAAGAACGTGGGCTCGTAGCTCGGGTCGAGGAACATCAGCGTGAGCAGCACCGCGGCCGTGGCCACGCCGAGCACGGCCACGACGAGGTCGAGCAGAAACGCGCTCGTCGTGATGTCGCTGCTCTTGAAGAACTCGATGAAGAGCACGAGGAGCCCGACGATGAGGAAGGCGTAGCCGGCCGGCCCGTTCATGGATACGCGCGCGACCGTGGTGACGATAAGGTAGATGATGACGAGCAGCGTCCAGGGGAAACGGCTCAGAATGCGCAGCCAACTGCGCGATTTGCCCTTGCTCGGGGCGGGCGCGGGCGCGGGCGAAGCGGGATTGGACATGGCAGCCTCCACGGCAAATGCGACGCGGCGATTCTACGAGGGTCGGGCCGTGCTGTCACGCCGCGATGGGCGCCGCATCCGCGCGCGAATCCGGGTGAGGGCGACGGTTTCCGGTCAGGCGGCGGGCTTGCGGAAGCGCGCGACGAGGTCGTTCAGGTTCTGCGCGCGGTTCGGGTCGTCGAGCGGGTTGTAGCCGGGCTGGCACATGGCGGCGGGCAGGCGTTCGTGCACGAGTTTGGTGAGCGCCTCGCGCGTCTTCTTCTCGGCGATGCCCGTGAACAGGGCCGCGATGAGGTTGTCGCCCGACAGTTCGATCTGGGCGCTGGCCGTGGCAAACGCGTATTCGAAGGTCTTGAGTTTGTAGTCGAGCGCCCCGGGCGAATCCATGACGACCGGTGGTTCGAGCCCGACGAACAGCCGGTTGCCGTCGAGTTGCGCGCTGAGCTGCACGTTCTGCGGGATGCGCACCGTGAGCTTTTTGCCGCCCACCTCGGTCTCGATGAGGATGCGCCCCTGCTTGTCGCGCGGTCGTTCGTCGATGGCCTGGCCGATGGGCGGCGCGCCGGCGCGGGCGCCCGGCACGACGGCCAGGGCGAGCCGTTCGACGACCTGGCGCAGCAGGTCGTTTTCGAGCCGCCCGAGCCCTTCGACTTGCAGGTCGCCCGTGCGGTAGTCGTAACGCAGCCACTCGAAGGTTTCGCTGAGCCCGAGATCGGGCAGCACGAGCCGCACGCCGCCGCGCGAGCCCGCGAGGAAGAGCTCGCTCGTCGAGGCCGTGAGCCGCAGCGTCTCGTTCGGCGCCGTGTAGAGGCGGATGCGACCGAGCGGCCCGGCGCGCACATCGAGCCACGGGACGCCCTCCGGCTCGCCGGCCGCCGGCTTCGGCGGCGACGCCTCGCGCCCGGCGAGACCGAGCCGGCGCAGTTCGGGCGTGAGGTAGGGGTCGACGAGTTGGCGGCCGAGTTCGCTCAGCACGGCCTCGGTGAAGCCCGCGACCTCGGTCTGGTCGGGGTAGACCGAGTTGTCGCGGGTGTCGACGAGGTCGATGGTGACGGCGCCCGTGCCGTGTTCGTAGCGCACCGCCTGGATGCGCTGCGGGGCGGCGCCCTTCAAGAGCGGCGACGCGATGACGATGCCGTCCTTGGCCGAGACGATGGTGGCGTCGGCTTCGCGCGTGACCTGGAGCGCGTCACCGGCGGCGACCGCGAGCCGCAACCCCTGGAACAACGCCACGGTGCGCAGCCCCCCGGTTTGCGCCGCCCCGCCGTCGGCCGGCAGGTACTTCTGCACGACCGGGGCCACGAACTGGGCCGCGGCGCGGCTCAGGATCTGCTGTTCGGCGGCACCGGCCGGCGGATCGCTGTGCATGCGCACGACCGCCAGCGTTTTGGCGTCGACCGTCAGGTTCCAGAGGTGCACGGCGATGCCGAGTTTGGGCACGCGCACGAGCACGCCGAGCCCACCCGCATCGAAGGCCAACGTGCCGTCGGGCAAAGAGGTGACCGCGAACGTGTCGGCCCGCGCGACGCTGACGTCGTAGCCGAGGTCGCCGAGCGCGCCGGCATGCAGCACCGTGTCGCCCGCCGGGGGCAGTTCGGGGGCGAGCGCCGAGGCCGGGTCCTGCCCGCCAAACAGCGTGCGCCGCAGTTCGGGCGACAGTTTGGGCAGCAGCAACGTCTGCACGAGTTGCGTGGCCACGTGTTCGGCGAGCGGGCCCGCGTCGGCGTCGGCGTCGACCTGCACCTTGCCCGTCGTGAGCGACAGCGCCACGCGGCGGATGCGGTTGGGCGGGACCAGCCGTTCGGCCTGCCCGGAGACCAGCCAGTAGATGCCTTTGCCCGCCGAAACCGACACTTCGTGCTCGTTCTGCTGCACGGTTAGGGCGTCGCCCTGTTCGACGCAGAGGTCGACCGTGCCGAACGCGCCGAGTTCGAGATGGCGCACGACGACGTTCGCGTCGTTCGGTTTCCGGTCCTGGCTCGCCACGTACTGCTGGAGCCGCGGCACGACGAATTCGCCGAGCACGCCGGCCAGCAGCTGTTCTTCGTAGCCCCCGAGCGGCGGCTCGGTCTTCGTCTGGACCTGCCGCGTACGCGTGTCGAAGTCGAGCGCGAAGACGCGCAGCGCCAGTTTGTGCTCGGGCAGGCGCACCAGCAACCCGCTGCCGAGCGCGAACGAAAGCCGCTCGGGCGAGGCGCTGAGGCTCACTGCGGTGCCCTTCGCGAGCGACACGTCGAGGGGGCCGAGCCCGGCCACGGCCCGCTCGGCGAGCACGTTGTCGAGCCGCGGCGGCAGCGGCGTGGCGGCGGGCGGCTCGGCCGGCGTGAGTTGTGCCTGGGCCGCACCCGGCAACTTGGCGACAAGCCGTTCGAGCACCAGGGTGCGCAGCACGCGCTCGGCGAACGGCCCGACGTCGGCGGCCTTGCGCTCGGCCGGCGGGTCGATGCGCAGGTCGCCCGTCTTGAGGTCGTAGTGGACGCGGCCGATGCAGGCCTCGGGCAGCCAAGCGGCCCCGACGACCGAGATGCGCAGGCCCTTTGCGGCCGACAGTTCGACGGCCTGTTCGCTCTTGCTGAGCCGCACGGTGTCGTCCGGGTCGGCCTGCACGAGCGCTTCGCCGAGCCCGGCGACCGGGATGCGGTAGAGGGTTTCGGGGGTTCCGGCGGCTGGGGCCGGCTGCCCCTTCTGGTCGGTGCCGAGGGCCCGGCCGGCTTCGCCCGGCAGGGCGGGCAGCACGTGGCCCGCGATCAGCGCTTCGAACACCTGCGTGACGGCTGCGCCGACCGGTTTCGTGGCCGAAATGTCGAGTTTTCCGGTGCGGTTCTCGTAGCGCACCTGCAGGATCCGCAGGTTCTGGGTCCAGTCGGCGCCCGGCACGCGCAGGAACAGGCCCTTGCCCGCGGAGAGTGTGAGCGCCTCGGCTGAGCGGGTCACGTCGAGCCGGTCGCCGGCCTCGATATGCACCGAGACGGGCCCAAACGGGGTCTTGTCGAGGGTGTAGAGCGTTTGGGGCGGGGCCGCGGCGGCCGGCCCGCTGGGTGCGCCCGGCGTGGGCGCCGGGCCGGAAGGGCTCGTCTGCGGCTCGGTGGCCGGCGTCGTCTGCGGCCCGGGCGCGCTCGGCGAGCTGCCGCCGAAGCCGCGCACGAGCAGGTTGAGGTTGTCTTGCAGGTTGGGGTCGCGCCCCGGGTCGTAGCCGGGCCGGGCCATGGCGGGCGGCAGCCGCCGCCGCAGGAAATCGCTCGCGAGCCGCGCCCCGATCTGCGCGCCGATGTGCTGCAGGACGAGCACGGCGTTGTTGTCGGAGTAACGCGGAACGACCTGCAACTGCCCGCTTGCAAAGTTGTATTCGATGGACGCGATGTCCATGTTGAGCGGACCGGGACCGTCGACGACGAGCGGCAGCGAGAACGACACCCAAAGGCTCTGCGAACGCACCATGGCCGAGACCTGGGTGGCCGGGTCGACGAGCACGTCGAAGCCCTTCATGGAGAAGAGCACCGTCTTGCCCTCGGGGGTGGTCGGCAGCTGCCCGAGGCCGCCGGTCACGGGGTTCTGCGCCTTGCCGCCGACCCCCTTCAGCACGCTCTGGCGCAACACGTTGGACAGGATCTCTTCTTCGAAGGGCCCGATGTCGGGCTCGCCCTTCAACTCGACCTCCCCCGTCTTGAGATCGAGCGACACGTAGCGCAACACGATGTCGGGCATGGGCTCGGGCGTACGCACGACGAGCCCCTTGCCGCTGAACACCTGCACGGAGTTGGCCGAGGCGCGCGTGCCGAAGCCGCTATCGACGTCGAAAAGAACCTTGAATTCGCCCAGTAGCGGGTCGCGATGGGTGGCGAGCGTCTCGAGCGAAGCGTCGGGCGCCGACTTGCCGCCTTCAACGGGGGCAGACTCGGCGGCGCCCTGTACGGCCTCGGCGAGCGCGGGTTCGGGCGTGCGCTGGGCCGCGATGACCGCGCCAAGCGAGCTGCCGAACGACGCGACCTGGCCGAGCACCTCGGGGGGCAGCTCGGCCGGGCTCGGCTGCAGCGCGGCGGCCCCCGCGTCGTAGGGCAGAGCGCCCGCCTCGTCGCGCTTGCGGTCTTTCCAACTGCCGGCGGCGGTCGTGTCAGGAGCCGCGCCGGACGGCGCGTCGAGCTCGGCAGGCTGCCGCTTGTCGCGGTCGCGGTCGAGGGAATCCATGGGTCCTCCGGGTCCTCAGTGGGGACGGGAGGGCGGGGTCGCCTGTCGCCGACCCCCTCCCTCGCGGCAACAAACGCCAGGATAATCGGTAGGTTACAACCGAAGCCCAACGGACCCGGCGCCCCACCACGTCCCGCGCGGGGGGATGAGCAAGTTTCGGGCCAGAACCGGAGGGGGCAGCCGGCGCGGACAAAAAGGCGCGCTCAGTGGATGCGCTCGCCGGGCCGCGCGGCCGGGCCGGGCTCGATGAGCGCGAGCCGCGGGGGCTCGCCGGCGGCGAGGATCATGCCGTGGCTCGTGCCGAACTTCATCTGGCGCGGCTTGAGGTTGGCCACGCAGACGAGCAGTCGCCCGACCAGCGCCTGCGGGTCGGGGAACGCGAGCCGGATGCCCGCCAACACCTCGCGCGGCCCGAGCGGCCCGAGATCGAGGCCGAGGCGCAGCAGGCGGTCGGCGCCGGGCACGGTTTCGGCGGTGACGACGCGCGCCACGCGCAGGTCGGCGCGGGCGAACTCGTCGATCGTGATTTCGCCCTGGAGCGGCTCGACCGTGTAGCTCTCGGCGGGCGGTGCGGCCGGCGCGGCCGGCGCGGCCTCGGTCTTGAGGGCTTCCATGAGGGCCTCCACGCGCGCCGGATCGACGCGCTCGATGAGGTGTTCGAAGGGACCCGTGGCGCGGTCGACGAGGTCGCGCTCGAGGTCGGCCCAGGTGTAGGGCCCCTCGCCGAGCACCGTCGCGAGATCGGCGGCGAGTCCGGGCAGCACGGGGGCCAGCAGGATCGCGATGAGGCGCGACACGTTGACGGCGGCCGTCGTGATGTCGCGGGCGCGCTCGGGGTCGCTCGCGACGACCTTGAACGGTTCTTTCTCCTGCAGGTAGCCGTTGCCGAGATCGGCGATGCGCACGATGTTCTCGATGGCGCTCGCCAGATCGCGCCGTTCGTAGGCGGCCTCGATGGCCGGCACGAAGGCCCGCGCCGCGGCGAGCAGCGCGGCCCCGTCGGCCGGGATCTGGCCCAGGCGACCGCCGAAGCGTTTGCCCAGGAACTTGAGGCTACGGCTCGCCAAATTGGCGATCTTGTTGACGAGTTCGGCGTTGACGCGGTTCGTGAAATCGGCAAACGACAGGTCGAGGTCGACGATGCCGGCCGTCAGCTTCGACGCGTAGTAGTAGCGCAGGTACTGCGGGTCGAGGTGGTCGAGGTACGCGCGCGCCGTGATGAACGTGCCGCGCGACTTCGACATCTTCTGGCCCTCGACGCTGAGGAAGCCGTGCACGACCACGGCACTCGGCAGGTTGAGCCCGGCGTCGAGGAGGCAGGCTGGCCAGAACAGCGTGTGGAAGTACAGGATGTCCTTGCCGATGAAGTGGTAGATCTCGGTGTTCGGGTCGGACCAGAAGCGCGCGATGTCGAGCCCGCGTTCGTCGCACCATTTCTGCGACGAGGCGATGTAGCCGATGGGCGCGTCGAGCCACACGTAGAAGTACTTGTTGGTCTCGCCCGGGATGGGGAACCCGAAGTAGGGGCCGTCGCGCGTGATGTCCCAGTCGCGCAGCCCCTGGTCGAGCCAGCCGAGCACGTAGCGCGCGGCCTCGGGCTGGAGATGGTTTGCCTCGGACACCCAACGGCGCAGCGGCTCGGCGAGCGCCGACAGGCGGAAGAACAGGTGCTCGGAACTCTTGCGGACAGGCGGCGTGCCGCAGATGGCGCAGCGCGGGTCTTTCAACTCGGTCGGCCGGTAGTGCGTGTTGCAGGCCTCACAGACGTCGCCGTACTGGTCGGGCGCGCCGCACGACGGGCACGTGCCGCGCACGTAGCGGTCGGGCAACCAGAGGCCGTCGTGTTCGCAGTAGGTCTGTTCGACGGCCCGCCGCTCGATGTGCCCCTTGTCCTTGAGGGCTTCGAAGATGCGCGTCGCCCAGGCCCGATTCTCGGGGCTGTGGGTCGAGTGGTACTGGTCGAACGTGATGTGGAAGTCTTTGAAATCGCGCGTGTGTTCAGCGTGGAAGCGCGCGATGACCGTCTCGGGCGGCACGCCTTCCTTGCGCGCGCGGATCTCGATGGGTGTCCCGTGCGTGTCATCGGCGCAGAAGTAGTAGGCCTCGTGGCCGCGCATCTTGAGGTAGCGCACCCACATGTCGGTGTAGAGGTACTCGACGAGATGGCCGAGATGGATGCTGCCGTTGGCGTAGGGCAACGCGCTCGTGACGAGAATGCGTCGGCTCACGGGAAACCTCCTTGCCCCCAGCGCGCGGGGCGGCGGTAGTCTCGACGCCCTGCCCCACGCTGTCAACGGCACGGGCCGCGGTGCGGGGCCCCCAGGAGCGGTTGCGGCCCGGGGGGCCACCCGCTATGCTCGCGCGCGCCCCCCGGTGGGGCACGACAGGAGAGGAACCCGCGATGAGCGATGCCCCGCAGACAAACGCCGCCCCGGTTTTGCCGGTCGCCGATCCCACGCCGCTCGGGCTCATCGGCCTCGCGGTCGGCTGTGCTTCCCTCATCCCCGTGGCCCTCGGGCTCAGCCTGAGCCCGGCCGCCATGCGCACGGCCGCCATGTTCTGCGCGCTGTTCGGTGGCGGCGGGCAGCTCATCGCCGGCGTGCTGAACCTCGTCAACCGCAACCTGTACGGCGGCACGCTGTTCACGGCGTTCGCGTTCAACTGGTTCATCAACGCCTGGGTGCTGCTCGATCTGGCGGGCGGGGTCGCGCCCGACCACGGCATTCTGCTCGCCACCGACTCCCTGTTTCTGGTCGTCTTCCTCGTGTTCACGTACGGGTTTGGGTTCTATAGCCTGGGTCTCTTCCTGTTCCTGCTCGACATCGACGTGATGTTCGTCGCCAAACTCGGTCAGGCGCTCATTGGCGGCCCCGTGTTCGGGTACGTGGTGGCGGGTTGCACCATCGTGCTCGCCGCGCTGGCGCTCTGGATCGCCTTCGCGCTGCTCATCAACCCGGTCGCCGGCCGACCGCTCTTCCGCATCGGCGGCCCGCTGTTCAAGCCCCGCCCGACCCCGAGATAGGCCGGGCGCGCGTGGCCCGGCGCCGGGCTTCCGGCGGGCACGGCTGCGCGCCGCGGAGCCAGCCCGCAGGCGGGGCAGAGCGGCCCTGCGATTGGCCATGACGGGGTGCGTCAAGTAGAGTCCCGAGCGGCCCGCAGTACGCCACAGTCCACCCGGGGGGGTGGCAACCGCGGCCGGGGCCATGACAACTCAGGGAGGCAGAACGCATGCTCTCTCGACGGAGATTCCTCGGTTCGCTCGGTGTAGCCGGAGGGGGCCTTGCGCTCGCCGGTGCGCGCCCGGCCGCCGCCGCACCCGCCGCACACGCCCCCGTGGCGGCGAACCCCGACGCCTTCGGGTGCCTCGTCGACCTCACGCTTTGCATCGGCTGCCGCAAGTGCGAACTCGGCTGCCAGGAGACGAACGGGCTCGCCAAGCCCGACCGCCCCTTCGACGACATGTCGGTGCTCAAGCAGATGCGCCGCACCACCGACGAAGCCTACACCGTCATCAACGCCGTGAACGTGGCGGGCCGCGAGAAGCCGGTCTACGTCAAGACGCAGTGCATGCACTGCAACGACCCCGCCTGCGTCTCGGCCTGCCTCGTCGGTGCGCTGCGCAAAGAGCCCGCCGGCCCCGTCACCTGGGAGGCCGGCCGCTGCATGGGCTGCCGCTACTGCATGGTGGCCTGTCCCTACCAGATCCCCACGTGCGAGTTGCACGAGGCGCTCTTCCCGCGCATCCGCAAGTGTACGTTCTGCTTCGACAAGATCGCGAAGGACGGCGGCGCGCCGGCCTGCGCCAAAATCTGCCCGGTGCAGGCCATCCAGTTCGGCGAGCGCAGCGACCTCATCCGCTCGGCGCGCGAACACATGGCCAATCCCGACAAGGGGCCGCGGCCGCGCGGGCCCTACGTGGCGCACATCTACGGCGAGCACGAAGTCGGCGGCAGTTCGTGGATGTATCTTTCGCCGGTGCCGTTTGCCGCGCTCGGCTTCCCGGCCCTGCCGCCCGAGGCGCCGCCGCGGCTCACGGAGTCGATTCAGCACGGCATCTTCAACGGCTTCGTGCCGCCCGTGGCGCTGCTCGGGCTGCTCGGGGCGATCATGCACGTCACGAAAGAGCGACCCGGCCCCGCCGCGCCGCCGTCGGCGGGGGGCGAGAAATGAGTGCCCACGCCGAACCGGCCCCCGTTCGCACCGTACCGTTCTTCACGCCCGGCACGCTGGTGCTCATCGGCATCGCCCTCGTCGGCCTCGTCTTCGCCGCCATCCGCTATGCGGCGGGTCTCGGGGCCGTCACCAACATCGACGAGTACTACCCCTGGGGCATCGGCAAGGCCTTCAACGTCGCCACGCTCGTCGCGTTCGGCGCCGGCGGCTTCACCACGACGGCGCTCGTGCACGTCTTCCACCGCGAGCGCTTCCACAGCGTCGTCCGGCCGGCGCTGCTGATCGCGCTCCTTTGCTACACCTTCGTCGGGCTCGGGCTGCTGTTCGACCTCGGCAAGTACTACAACATCTGGCATCCGCTCATCTACTGGCAGGGCAACTCGGTGCTTTTCGAGGTCGGCATGTGCGTCATGGCCTACCTCACGGTGCAGTACATCGAGTTTCTGCCGGCCATCGCCGAGCGCTTCCCGAACGGCGTGCACATGCGCGGGCCGTTGAAACTCTTCAACCGCCCCATCAGCTGGTTTCTGCGGCTGTCCGAGCGCGTCCTGCAACGGACGCTGTTCGTGTTTCTGCTGCTCGGCGTCGTGCTGTCGTGCCTGCACCAGTCGTCGCTCGGCTCCCTCATGCTGATCGCGCCGACCAAGATGCACCCGCTCTGGTTCACGCCGATGCTGCCGCTCCTGTTCCTGCTGTCGGCCGCGGCCGTCGGTTTCCCGATCGTCATCATCCAGCTGCTCTTCACGGCGCGGGCGCTCAAACTCGAGCCCGACCACCCCACGTTGCAGGGACTGGCACGCGTCGTGCCCGTGCTGCTCGGGTTGTACCTGGCGGTCAAGTTCATCGACTTGATGGCGCGGGGCGCCCTCGGCCACGTGCTCGACGGGTCGACCGAATCGTGGTGCTTCCTCGTCGAGGTGGGCCTCTTCGGGCTCGTCCCCTTCCTGCTGCTGCTGTCCGAACGCGTGCGGCAGCGGCCTCGGCTGCTCGTGTCGACCCTGATTGGGGTGGCGCTCGGCGTCGCGGCCAATCGCCTCAACGTCTTTCTGGTCGCCTACCAGCCGCCGTTCGCCGAACACATCTACGTGCCCGCCGTGGGCGAACTCGCCGTCAGCGCGGCGCTCGTCGCCGGCATCCTGCTCTGCTACCGCTTCTTCGTGCTGAACGTGCCCGTGCTGGTGGGAAGGAGCCGCGCCTGACATGAATGCCCATCGTCGCCCGTGGTCCTCGTTGTCCGGCAGGCCGGCGGTGCTTCGCGCGGCTTCTCTCCTGGCGCTTGCGGCGTTCTTCGGGCTTGCGAGTTGTCGGGGTGAGACCCCGCGCGTGGCCCCCGAAACCGAGAGTCGCTCCGTGGCCAGCGCCGCGGCCGAGGCGCCGTCCTGTCCCCCCTGCCCGCCGTGCGAAGCGGCCGCCGCCCCGGCGCCCGACGCCCCCAAGGCCCCGCCGCCGGCCCCCGTGCAGGGGCCCAAGTTCTCGTTGCTCTTCCACTTGGTCGACAAGTACGAGCCCGTGAGTTTCTCGCATGAGGCGCACGTCGGCTACGCCGACAAGTGCGCGAGCTGCCACCATCAGCAGACCGAGGTCGAAGGCACGCCGCCCTGTCGCGAATGCCACGGCACGGCGCTGAACGACACCAAGGTGCCCGGGCTCAAGGCTGCCTACCACCGCCAGTGCATGGGCTGCCACCGCGAATACGGCAGCGGCCCGCTTGCCTGCGAGGCTTGCCATCCCCTGCGCGGCACGGCCGGCAAGGCCGTACCCGAGCCCGAGAAGAAGGCCGTGGCGCCGAGCATCGTGCTCGGGCACATCGCCAAGGAATACCCCCCCGTCACCTTCAACCACGAGTTGCACACGGAGATCGGCGAGGCGTGTACGGGCTGCCACCACCACCACGGGGCCGTCGAGAAAACCCCGCCCTGCCGCGAATGCCACAACACGCGCGCGACGGCACCGGGGGTGAAGAAACTCGGGCTCGAAGACGCGTACCACGGCCAGTGCATCGCCTGCCATCGCAAAGAAGGCGGGCCGCGCGAGTGCAACGAATGCCACGTGAAGCCGGCCGCGGCCGCGACCCCCGCGGGCGATGCCGGGCCCGCGCCCGCGGCCGCCAAGCCCGACGCCGGGCCCGCGCCCGCGGCCCCGCCGTCAGCAGGCCCGCCAACGCCCTGATTTCGCCCTTTTCCTTCAAAGGACCGGCAGACGGTCGGCCCGCCTGGCGGGGCGGAACGACCTCGCCTCGGGGCCGGACCGGCGCGGTCGAGAGTCGGCCCCGGCCGGCCTGGGTCGCGCTAAAGCCGCAGCTCGGCGCGCGCCATCTCGCGCGGCAGCCGTTCGCTTTCCGGCAGCCCGGCGGCTTCGAGCAGCGGCGCCGGCCCCCGCGAATAGGCGAGCGTGGCCGTCACCCGGTGGGTGCCGGCGGGCACGCTGTAGCGCAGGATGTGCGGTGTGCCCGGATGCAACCGGCGGTCGTCGCCGGGCAGAGCCGACAGAAACGGTGGCACGGGGCGCTCGCCGTTCGGCCCCGTGAACACGTGCTGAAAGACCGCGTCGGGGCTGCCGGCGGTGGGCAGCGCGCCCGCGTTCTGCCAGAGCACGTTGTCGGCCGCGTCGTAGGCCACGACCCGCAGGGCCAGGGAACGCATCGGCGTGCCGGTCGGCACGGCATGGCCGACTTCTCCGGTCTGGACGATCGCCTCGACCGCGGCCTCGGCGCCCCCGGCCGCGGGCGCGACGCGCCGGAGGCTCAGCGTCACCGCCTGCGCGAGCAGTGCGGCGGAGCGACCGCCCGGGAAGTCGTGGCGGCGGTGCTCGCGGCCGGCGGCGCCGAGCCTCTGCGGCCCCGCCTCCTTGCCCATGTGGCAATCGACGCAGCGACCGGCCCGGGCCGCCTGCGCCTCGGGACCGGTCGTGCACACCGGATGCCCCGCGGGCGAGCGCAGCACGTCGTGACACGAGAGACAGAGCGCCTCGGCCGGGTCGGCGGCGTCGGGCGGCACGGCGAGCCGCGCCGCCTTGCCGTCGGGCAGGCGCTTGCCGGGATGGCCGACGGCGACCTCGTGGCACACGATGCACGAGACACCCTCGACGGGCACCGCGGGCGCTTGCCCGATGCCGGCCCAGGGCGGGTAGTGGCAGCGACTGCAGCGGGCGTCGGCCGGCGGCCCAAGGGCCGCCCGGGCCTTCTGCTGCATGATGCGGTAGAGGCCGTTCGTCTCGGCGGTCGAGGCGGCGTGCAGCGCCCCCCGCCATTCGTCGACGATGGTCCGGTGACACGCGCCGCAACGGGCGACCGGCAACTGCGCGCGTTCGGGTGGCGCCGGCAGCGGGGCCGGCTCGGCCGGGGCGCCGGCGCGCGCGGGGGACCGCGGCGCCACGGCGGCCGCGAGGATCAGGAAGAGGCTGGCGACGAACGGAGCGGCGGCGACACCGGCGAGACGCTTCATGAACCTTCCTTTCTGGGCCCTGCCGAGGCGGCAGGCGCGCGGCGCCCGGGGCCCGGCCCGCCCGCGAGCGAAGACCCCAGAAGGCGTGGGGGCGCGATCGATGCACGCCCGGGCTGCTTGCGCCTTGCGCGAGGCAGTATACGGCACGCAGCAGGCGGCTCCAATCGCGCGGCCCCGCTTGACAGGCCTCGGCCGGCTCCCTACGGTGCGGGCCGGACGGCCAGACGGACGCCCGAGGCCCCCGATCGCGCCGGACGCGGGACCCAGCGGCCAGAATCCGGCGCACGAGGTCAGCCCATGCCGAGGCGAGCGTGGCCTGCTCCCCGCATGCCGCTGAGCGCGCGTCGCTGCAGCGCGGTCGCGGCCCTGCTGCTGGGGCTCGGGTTGGCGGGCGCGCCGGGGTGCAGCCCGACCAAATCGGCCGCAGGCGGCGCCGATGCGCCGGCGCCCGATGCGCGTCCGGACGCAGCGCTTTTCGATCTCCCGCGCCCCGCTTCCGGTGACGCGGAGGGGCCCGGGGATGCGTCCCCAACCGCCGACGCGCCGGCGCCCGGGCCCTGCGAACTGCCGACCGCCCCGCCGCCGGCCGAGCCGCCCCCCGCCGAGCCGTTCCGCCCGCTCGCGCACTTCACGCCGGCCGCGGGCTGGCTCAACGACCCGAACGGCCTCGTCTTTTCGCAAGGCGAGTATCACCTCTGCTTTCAGAACTACCCTGCCGCGCCCATCTGGGGCCCCATGCACTGGGGCCACGCGGTCAGCCCCGATCTCGTGCGCTGGCAGCCGCTCGCCGAGGCGTTGGCGCCCGACCCCACGCTCGGCATGCCCTTCTCGGGGAGCGCTCTCGTCGCCACCGGCGCCGCGCGCGGCCTGTGCACGCCGCCGCCGGACGGCGCCGACGACTGCCTCGTCGCCCTGTTCACGCACCACGGCGGCACCGTCGGCGGTGAGAAGCAGAGCCTGGCGCTGAGCCGCGACCGCGGGCGGACTTGGGCCCTGTATGCCGGCAACCCGGTCATCCCGAACCCCGGCAGCGCCGACTTCCGCGACCCGAAGGTGTTCTGGCATGCGCCGACGGCGCAGTATGTGGCCATCCTGGCGGCACACGACCGCGCCCCACTCTACGGCTCCGCCGATCTCGTCACCTGGACGCCGCTCGGTACGGTCGGCCCGTTTGCCGACGCACCGGCCGTCTGGGAGTGTCCCGAGCTCTTTCCGCTTGCCGACCCCACGGCCCCCGGCGGCGAGCGCTGGGTGTTCAAGGTCGACCTCAACCGGGGCCCGGCGCCGACGGCCGAGCCTTCGGCCCTGTATGCGCTCGGCCGGTTCGACGGCACGACGTTCGTTCCCGCCGGCGGCCCGTTGCGCCGCGTCGACCACGGCCCCGACTTCTACGCCGCGCAGTCGTGGTCGAACGAGCCCCTGGGGCGGCGCATCTGGATCGGCTGGCTCGCCCACTGGCTCTACGCGCTGCGCACGCCCACCGGCGCCTGGCGCGGCACGATGAGCCTGCCGCGCCAGGTCACGCTCGGGCTCGCGGCCGCCGAGCCGGTGTTGTGCCAACAGCCGGCGCCGGAGGTGGCGGCGCTGCGCACGGGGCTCGTCGCAGCCCACTGTGGGCTCGAGCTCCCGGGCGCTCCCGAGGCCAACCTGGCGCTGGCCCGGGGCCGGGCCTTCGACATCGCGTTGACGCTCGGCGCCGGCGCCGCGGCAACCGTTGCGTTGGGCCTTTTCGTCGGTCCTACCGAGGAGACCTTGGTTGGCGTCGACCTCGCGCGCGGCGTGCTGTTTCTCGACCGCACGCGGTCCGGCAACGTGGCGTTCGCGCCCGGGTTTGCGGGGCGATACGAAGCCCCGCTCTTCCCCGCCGCGCCGGGTGAGCCGCTCGATCTGCGGGTGCTGGTCGACGTATCCACGGTCGAAGTCTTCGCCCAAGGCGGACGCGTCGTGCTGTCGGGGCTCGTGTTTCCCGACCCCATGAGCGACGGGCTCGAACTCCGCGTCACGGGCGGCCCGGCGCAGATCGAGCACCTGGCGGTCCATCGTCTCGCCGCCCCGCCGGCCGGGGCCGAATAGCCGCTGCGGTGGGCCCACGGCCCGCCGTTCACCGAGGGAGGCCGGTCATGGCGCCCGTCACCGTCGAACTCGTGGCCCCCGAGCAGGCCAATCTGCTCGGCGTCATGCTGCAGGGGCTCATCGCCCGCAACCTCGACCGCCCGGCGCTCGCGACGCGGGCCCGGCGGCTGCGGGGCGACATCGCAGTGCAGGCCGGGCGCATGCGCATTACGCTCCGGTTCACGGGCGAGGCCGTGCGCATCCTCGCCGACCCCGCCGGCAAGCCGCGGGCGCGGGTGAGCGGCGACATGACGGCGCTTCTGGCGCTCGCGGCGGGCGGGCCCATCGTGGCGCCGGTGCTGCGCCGGGCCGTGTGCATCGGCGGCAACCCGTTCTTCCTCTTGCGGGCGCTGCCGCTCATCCGCGCCCCGAAGGAGTCGCGCGCATGAAAGACTTCCTCATCGAACGGCTCGGCCGCGACCACGTGCACTGCACGCCCGAGGCGCTTCTGCCCTACCGCGAAGACTTCACCGAGCACCCGCCGGCCGACCCGCAGTGGGTGGCCGTCGTGCGCACCGTCGAAGACGTGCAGGCCATCGTGCGCAAGGCCGCCGAATGCCGCGTGCCCATCACCCCGCGGGTCTACGGCACCAACATCGGCGGGCTCGCCCTCGCCACGCAGGGTGGGCTCATCCTCGATTTGACGCACATGGACCGCGTCATCGAAGTCAACCCCACGGACATGTACGCCATTATCGAGCCGGGCGTGACGCAGGGCGGGCTGAAAGGCCACCTCGCGGCGCAGGGCCTGCCCCTCACGTTCGGCTTCTCGCTGGCGCCGCCGCAGACCTCCATCCTGGCGAATTGCCTCCTGGGCGGGCTCACGAACCGCTCGCTGAAGTACGGCGACCAGTCGCAGTCGATTTCGGGCCTGGAAATCGTGCGCGCCGACGGCAGCCTCCTGCGCATCGGCTCCTGGGCCGTCGCGGGTGTGCCGCCGTTTGGCCGCGTGCCGCTGCCCGACCTTGCAGGGCTCTTCATCGGCATGCAGGGCACGACGGGCATCTGCACGAAGCTCGCCTTCCAACTCTGGCCGCTCCACCCGCTCTCGCGCCGCCTGTTCTTCCTCACCTACAGCCCCGAGGCCACCTACACGGCCATGATGCGGCTGTGTAAGGCGGAAATCTGCGACGACATCGGCGGGCTCTCGTGGCCGTCGGGCAAGATGCTGATGGGGGTGCGCCACCCGCATCCCGAGCCGGCCGCGGGCGAGCCCACGTTCTTCCTGTACATCGATCTCACGGCCGAAATCCCGGAGGAACTCGCCGCCAAAGAGCGCCTGCTGAGCCGTATCGTGGCCGACCTCGCCCGGGCGGGTCACGTCTTCGAGGGGCCGCTCGACATCGAAACGCTCGTGCGCGTCGCCCCGCCGCTCGCCAAATTCGCCGAGTTTCCGACCGACCTGGACTTTCTGACGAACCACGGCGGCGGCGGGCTCACCTGGATGGGCACCTACGGACCGCTCTCGCGCTTCGCCGAGGCGGCCGCGGCCGGCACCGACCTCATGGTGCGCCACGGCAGGCCGCCGCTCATCGTGAGCCGGCCCATGCGCGGGGGGCACTACGGGGTCCTGCGCTTCATCACCGTTTTCGACAAGCGCGACGCGGCCGAGGTCGAGCGCGTACGGGCCTTGAACCGCGAGTTGCTGACGCTCGTCACGGACCGCGGCTTCGTCATGTACAAGACGCCGGCCTGGGCCTGGCAGGCCCTCGGCCCGCGGCTCGACCCGGCCTTTCTGGAGACGCTCACGGGCGTCAAGGCGCTCCTCGACCCCGCCCGCATCTTCAACCCGGGCAAGCTGGGGTTGTAGCCGCTAGCGCCGGCTCCAGTAGGCGAGGCAGTAGGGATTGGCGCATTTGGCGACTTTCAGGTCGCCATTGGACACGTCCTGGTACGACAGGATCGGCAGGCCGTCGACCCCGACGGTGATGGACGTGTCGACCCCGACGACGCCCGCGCTGTCGACGACGACGGTGGCCGAGAGCGCCGAGCACGAGAGGTTGCGGCACTTGACGATGCGCACGTCATCGTTGGTGGCGTCGTTGTAGGCCACGATGGGCAGCCCGTCGGGCGGGACGGTGAGCGAGGCGAAGTAGCCGACGTCGCCCGCGGAATCGAGGGTGGTGAGGGTGATGCCGCCGGAGCAGTCGGCCGTGCCGCACCAGGCCACCTTGAGGTTGAGGTTGGTGGCGTCGAGGTAGGCCATCAGCGGCAACCCATCGGCGCCGATGTCGAGGTCGAGCCATCCGCCCACCGTGCCGCTCGCGTCGACCGTGTATTCGGCGTTGCCCGCCGAGCAGGCCGCATTGCCACATTTCACGAATCGGAGCCGGTCATCGGTGTCGCTGCGGTGGGCGATGACGGGCAACCCGTCGAGGCCGATGGCGATGACGCTCGGTTTGCCGGCATCGTTGGTCGCGCTGACGGTCGTCGTGGTGTTGCCGCTCGTGCAGGCCGCGTCGCCGCAGTGCGTCACCTTCAGCGCGCCGTTCGAGAAGTCGTAGTAGGACACGATCGGCAACTGGTCGCTGCCGACGGCGATGGACGACGTGCTGCCGACGTAGCCCGTGCTATCGACCGTGGTGAGCGTGGTGCCGGCGGCGCAGGCGGCATCGGCGCATTTGGCGACCATGAGGTTGGTGGCGGGCGAGTCGAAGTAGCTCACGACCGGGTAGCCGTCGACCCCCACCGCAAGGCTGAGCTCGGAGCCGCAGAACGTGCCGGCATCGAGCGTGCTGACCGTGTTGTTGGCCGAGCAGGCCGCATCGCCGCACTTCGCCACGAGGACCTTGTGGTTCGTGAGGTCGAAGAACCCGATGACCGGCAGCCCGTCGGCCCCGATGGAGATACAGGAGCTCATGCCGACGCTGCCGGAATCGTAGACGGTGTGGAGTTCGGTGGCGCTCGGCACCTGCACGGGGGGCGGACCGGGCACGCCGCAGCGCCAGCCGCTCGCCGCCTGGATGAGGGTCTGCCCGGCGCCGCAGCTTTGCAGTGCCAGGCTGACGTCGCCGCTCTCGGCACCGCCCGTGAGCCCGCCGCCGGCCGTGGCCGTGACCCCGGTGATGTCGCCGATGGTGCCGGCGATCTTGCTTTGCGCGATGGCCGCGTCGGCCGCGATGTCGACGTCGCTGATGGTGCCGTTGCTGATGTCGAGGCTCGTCACGGTGCCGTTGGCGATCATGGCGCTCGTGACCCCGCCCGAGGCGATGGCGAGGCTCAGGGCGCCCGTGCTGCCCCCGCCCATGAGCCCGGAGCCGACCGCCGTGCTGACCGCGGTGATGTCGCCTTCCGGAAACGGCGTGCACTGCCAGGCCGCGCCGTCGAAGGCGAGCGCCTCGCCGACACTGCAGGCGTAGCTCACGAGCGGGGCGGCGGCGAAGTCGTCGAGTTCGCTCTGGGTGGCCGGGTCGAAGTCCAGCGCGGCCGAACCGACGCAGCCCGTGCAGGCGAGCGCGCCGGCCGCATCGGCGCTGAGCGCGTGGTTGGCCTCGAAAGCGTAGGCACTGGCCACGAGCCGCTGGCGCGGCAGCGGGGTTTCGCTGCCGACCTGGACTTCGATCCACAGTTCGGCGGCGGTCGCGAAGTCGCTTGCGGGCAACGGGTTGCCGCCGTCGTTGCCGAGCAACGCCGAGAAAACCCCGACGTCGACGGGCACGTCGGCCTGGGTCTCGGACCACAGCTCGTTGCCCCCACTTTCGGCATCGAACAGCGCGAAGGTCACCGCAAACGTGCCGTCGACCGGATCGCCGATGGCGTCGCGGATGACGCCCTGAACGTTGAGCACTTCGGGGATCGCCGCCTGGGCGACGGATGCGCCGCAGATGAGCAGAGCGGCACTCAGCGCGGCAATCCGCGGGGCGTACACCGGGGTCGCACGGGTCATGATGCTCCCCTCCTGTGATGCGGGACTGTGGCGGCTAGAAGTCCTTGACGATGGGATAGGCGCCGAAATCGGCCGAGTGGCCGGAGGCGGCCGGCGTGCTGGTGCCGATGGGCGTCGCGAGCCCGAGGCCGAAACGCACCCGCAGCCCGCTGTCGGTGACACCGCGGACGTGCCCGGCGCCGGGCACGATGACCGGCCGCGCCACGGTGAGTTCGCCGGCACACTCGCCGATGCCGAGGGCCACGTAGAAGATGATTTGGGCGTCGCCCGACGACACCACCCCGTCGGCATTGCAGTCGGCGGAGCAGAACTCGTCGGGGGTGGGCGTGATGACGCCAAGCGCAATGTAGAACGCACGCTGGGCGTCACCGGATGAGACCACGCCGTCGCCCGTGGGATCGCCGTCATGCACGCACGACCGGCTGCCGCCCTTCGCGGCCGGGGAAGCGGCGGGCTCGGCCAC
>CAYRCM010000067.1:0-25950 GCA_964422715.1 uncultured Myxococcales bacterium
ACCGGGGCCCGACGCCGCGGGGCTGGCCGACGCCCCGGGGCCCGACGCGCCACGGGCCGACTTCCCCACCCCGCTCGGAGACGCCCGCGACACCGACGCCGGCGCCGACACGACCACGCCGCCGGGAGACGTCGCAGGGGGCGACGCCGACAGCGACGGGCCACCCGGCCCGCCGCCGCCCGGACCCTTCCTCGCTCGCGAGCTGCTCGGCCGGCCCACGGACCGCAGCGTGACAGTGAGCCTCGTGCCCGCCGAAGAGATGGAAATCTACGTGGAATATGGCCCGACCGGCGGAGCCTGGCTGCAGGCGACCCCGCCCGCGCGCCACCCGGCCGGGGAGCCGTTCGCCCTGCTGCTCGATGGACTGCCGCCGGACAGCCCGGGTGTCTACCGCGTGCGCTGGCGGCGCCCCGGCGAGCCGACGTTCGCGGTCGGCGAGGAGCACGCGTTTCACACCCAGCGCCCCCCGGGGGCGACCTTCACGTTCACGGTGCAGGCCGACTCGCACCTCGACGATCGCTCCGACCTCGCGCTGTACCTGCGCGCCCTCGACAACGTGGCGGCCGACCGGCCCGACTTCCACATCGACCTCGGCGACACCTTCATGTGCGAAAAGCACGCGGCGGCGTTCACGGCGACCGTCCAGGCGGCGCCCGACCCGGCGACGGTCGACGCGCGCTACCTTTTCGAGCGCGACCATTTCGGCCGCGTGGCGCACTCGGTGCCGCTGTTTCTCGTGAACGGCAATCATGAGGGCGAGGTCGGCTGGCTGCGCACCGAGGACGGCAACAACCTGGCCGTCTGGGCGACGCGCGCGCGGCAACGCTTCTTCCTGAACCCGCCGCCGGACCCCTTCTATTCGGGCGACGGCGCCGACGAGCCGTTCGTGGGCAAGCGCGCTGCCTGGTACGCGTGGCAGTGGGGCGACGCGCTCTTCATCGTGCTCGACCCGTTCTGGCAGACGCTGACGAAGCGGAAGACCGACGGCTGGGTCTGGACGCTCGGCGACGCCCAGTATCGCTGGCTCGCGCAGACGCTTGCGGCGAGCCCGGCGCGCTGGCGCTTCGTCTTCGTGCACCACCTGGTCGGCGGCCTCGACGAACAGGGGCGTGGCGGCGTCGAGGCGGCGCCGTACTTCGAGTGGGGCGGGCGCGACCTCGACGGCAGCGACAACTTCGCGGCGCGACGCCCGGGCTGGGGGCGGCCGATCCATGAGTTGCTCGTCGACGCGGGGGTGACGGCCGTCTTCCACGGCCATGACCACCTGTATGCGCGCCAGGAGTTCGACGGCATCGTGTACCAGGAACTGCCCCAGCCGAGTGCGCCGAACTATGCGAGCGGGCCGAACCTGGCCGCGCAGTACCACTATGAAAGCGGGACCATCCTCAGCAGCGCCGGCCACCTGCGGGTGACGGTGGGGCCGGCCGGAGCGCGGGTCGAGTACGTCCGCGCGTTCCGCCCCGAAGACGAGACGGGGTCCCGCCGCAACGGACAGGTCGATGACCGCTACGACATTCCGGCGCGCTGACGCCGTGAGAATGCGGGGGCGGCGCGGCGGACGGGGCCGCGCGGCTCGGACGGCCGTTTGCGCGCTCCTGACGGCGCTTTGCGCGCTCCTGGCGCTGCTTCTTTCGGGTTGCGGGGGACGGGGGAGCGCTGGGGGGAGCGCCGATGGCGCGGACGGCCGCGCGGATCTCGCTCCGGCCGACGCGGGCGGCCCCGAAGGGACGGGGGCACCCGACGCCGGCCCGGCGGGCCCGGACGCCGGCGGGGCGGACGCGGACGGGGCGGACGGGGCGGACGGGGCGCCCGACGCCGACACGGCCTGCGACGAGGCCGGCGAGCGCCTGTTGGCCGCGATCGTCGGCCGTCCCACGGACCGTTCGGTGGCCGTCAGTGTGCAGGCGGCCCCGGGCGCGGCGGTGGCGCTCGAATACGGCCCCGGCTGCGGCCCGTATGCGCAGCGCAGCGCGGCGGGGGTCGCCGGTCCGGCGGGCGACCCCGTGGTGCTGGAATTGACGGGGCTCGCACCCGACACACGCTACGGGTACCGGGTGTGGTTCAGGCAGGCCGGCGAGACGACCGAGCGGCCCGGCGCCGCGGGCGCGTTCCAGACGGCGCGGGCGCCCGGGCGCACCTTCTCGTTCGGCGTGCAGGGCGACTCCCACCCGGAACGCCTCGGGCGGATGTTTCACCCCGACCTCTACCTGCAGAACCTGGCGAACGCGGCCGCGCGCCGGCCCGACTTCTATCTGCTGCTCGGCGACGACTTCAGCCTCGAGCGGCTCATCGACAACGGCACGCTCTCGGCCGCCAACGTCGACGCCGTCTACCGCCAGCAGCGGGAATGGCTGGCAGGGCTTGGCAACGCGAGCGCCATGTTCCTCGTCAACGGCAACCATGAGCAGGCCGCGGGCTACCTGCTCACCGAGGCCTACCCGACGCCGTTTGCGGCCGCACCGGTGCTGGCCGGCAGCGCCCGCGTGCGCTTCTTCCCGCTGCCGGCGCCGGACACCTTCTACGGCGGGGACGCGCGCGAGGTCGCGGGGGTCGGGCCGCTGCGCGACTACTACGCCTGGCAGTGGGGCGACGCGCTGTTCGTGACGATCGACCCCTATTGGCACTCGCCCGTCCCGGTGGACACGGGGGTCCCCGGGGTCGAGCGCGTCGACGACGAGTGGCTCATCACGATGGGGGACGAGCAATACGCCTGGCTCGAACGGACGCTGACCGGGAGCCCGGCGCGCTGGAAGTTCGTCTTCGAGCACCACGTGCTCGGACACGGCCGTGGCGGGGCGGCCATCGCACATCAGCACGAGTGGGGCGGCTACGCGAAAAGCGGCCGCACCTGGGAGTTCGCCGCGCGGCGCCCCACCTGGCCGCGGCCGGTGCACCGACTGCTCGCGCAGACCGGGGTCACCGTCTTCTTCTTCGGCCACGACCACCTCTACGCCCGCGAACGGGTCGACGGGCTCGTCTACCAGTCGGTCCCGAACCCGGCCGACAACACCTACACGGCCTTCAATGCCGACGCGTTCGACCCCGATACCCTCGTGTTTCCTGGGGCCGTCTACGACCCGGACGACGGCGTCGTGCTGCCGAACTCGGGCTACCTGCACGTGACGGTCGCGCCGGACGAGGTCACCGTGGCCTACGTGCGCGCCGTGCTGCCCGGCGACGAGGCGGCCGCCGGCGCCGCGAACGGCGACGTCACCTTCGCCTACACCCTGCCCGCGCGCTGACCCGGAAGCGTGCGCGAAGCCCGAGGCGCGGCTCCGCTTCGGAGAGGCGCCCCGCGGTTCCCCCCGCCCCCGCGGTGGGGGTAGAATGCGAGCCGCGGCGGGGCACCGCCGCACGGCAACGGCGCAAGGGGGCGACGATGGCTTTGCACACGACAACGGCGGGTCGCGGGCTTTGGGGCGGCGCGGGCCTTTCGGCTTCCGCGCTGCTCCTGGGCGCACTCTGCTTCACGTTCGGCGCCTGCGCCTGCGGCGGCGGCGGGGGCGCGCCCGGCGGCGACGTTGGGGCCGACCTCGGCGACGCGGCCCCGGCCGACGCCACGGCCGGCGACCAGACCGGCGACGCGCCGGCGCCCGACCCCGGTGGCGGCGACACGACCCCGCCGGCGGACACGCTCGCGGACATCGGCGGCCACGACGGCCTCGCCGATGCCCCGACGCCCGACGCCCCGGCCCCCGACCCGGGCAGCGGCGACACCGAGCCCCCCGACAACGGCCCTGCCGACACGCCCGCGGAGCTGGTACCCCCCGACCTGGGCGGCGGCGACACCCCGTCGCCCCGAGACACGCCGGCCGACGACGGCACCGGCGACACCGTCCCGCCCGCCGACGTCCCACCCGCGGATGTGCCCCCCGCCGACCTCCCCGGCCCCGACGTCCCGCTCTGCCCGGAGCCGGGCTGCCCCGAGGCGGGCCTCACGGCCTGCGCATCCGGCAATCTGCGCACCTGCGAGGCCGACGCCTCGGGCTGTCTCGCTTGGTCGGCCGACACCCCCTGCCCGAGCGGCTTCTGCGCCGACGACACGCAGTGTCTGGTCTGCGCCGACGACTGCGGGCCCGTAGGCGCCACGCAGTGCCGCGACGGCAGTTTCCGCGCATGCGTTGCCGACGAGGCCGGCTGCCTCGCCTGGTCGGCCGAGACCCCCTGCGCGAGCGGCTTCTGCGCCGACGAGACGTCTTGCGGCGACTGCCTGAACGACTGCCCCGCGGCCGGCGACACCCGCTGTGCCGAGGGCGCGCTCAGCATCTGCACGGCCGATGTGCACGGCTGCCTCGCCTGGTCGGCGCCCGCGGCCTGTCCGGACGGCTTCTGCATCAACGCGGCCGAATGCGGCACCTGCGCCCACGGCTGCGCGGCCCTCGGCGACACCGACTGCGCCGCCGGCGCGTTGCGCACCTGCGAAGCCGACGCGTACGGCTGTCGCCAGTTCGGCCCGCCCACGGCCTGTCCGAGCGGTTTCTGCGCCGATGCGTTCGGCTGCGGCGTCTGCGTGGATCGATGCACGCCCGCGGGCCTCAGCGCGTGCAGCGCCGGGCTCCTGCGTTCCTGCGCCGCCGACGTCAACGGCTGCCTCGATTGGGGCCCGCAGACGGCCTGCGAGAGCGGTTTCTGCCAGGACGCCAGTTCCTGCGGGTTCTGTGACAACGAATGCACGCCCGCCGGCGCCACCGCGTGCAGCGGCGGGGCGCTCCGCACGTGCGAGGCCGACGAACGCGGCTGCCTCGCGTGGGGTGACGCAGCCGCCTGTCCGAGCGGTTTTTGCGCCGACGAGACGGTCTGCGGTGTCTGCGACAACACCTGTCCGGCCGACGGGGTCACCGCCTGCGCGGCCGGGCTCATCCGCACGTGCGAAGCCGACGCGTACGGCTGCCTCGCCTGGAGCGCCTTCGGGCCCTGCGCCGACCCCTTCTGCGCCGACCCCCAGACCTGCGGGGTGTGCGAGCACTTCTGCGACGCGGTGGGCGACGTCTTCTGTCGCGACGGCGCCTTTCGCAGCTGCGTGGCCGACGCGAACGGCTGCCGGGACTGGAACGGCTGGCAACTCTGTGAGAGCGGCTTCTGTGCCGATTCGGGCGGTTGCGGTGCCTGCGACAACACGTGCCCCGCAGCCGGCGCCACGGCCTGCGCCGCCGGCGAACTCAGCCTCTGCCAGGCCGACCTGCACGGCTGCCTCGCCTGGGGCCTGCCCGTGGCCTGCCCCGACGGCTTCTGCGCCGACGCCGAAACGTGCGGCACCTGCATCCACCAGTGCCCCGCGGTGGGCGTGAGCGAGTGCCGAGACGGGGCCCTCTACACCTGCCTCGCCGACGAGCACGGCTGCCGCGACTTCGGCGACGCCGAGCCCTGCCCCGACGGCTTCTGCGCCGACGCCGGAACGTGCGGCGTGGCCCCAACCGCCGAACTCGTCTGCCCGGAAGGCGGGGTCGAACTCGAATACATCGAATTCGCGGCCGGCGCTTCGAGCGACCCCGACGGCTACGTCGTGCGCTTCGAGTTCGATTTCGGCGACGGCTCCGCACCACTCATCAGCACCGACCCCGACGTCGGACACAGCTACGTCTGGCGCGGCGAGTACGTCGTGCGCCTGACGGTGTTCGACGACGACGGCGGCAGCGCCACGACCGAATGCGTCGTCACCGTCATCGACCATCCGCGAGAAGACCTCGTCATCCGCGACGATGCGGCGCTGTGCGGCACGCTGTACCTGCGCCATTTCGCGGTCGAGGCGGGCGCCACCGTGTTCTGCCCGGTCGGCGACCTCACCATCGACGCCGACACCATCGTCATCGACCCCGCGTCGGCCATCGACCTGACGGGCACAACGGCCCTCGCCTCGGGCGAAAATGCCCGGTACTGCACCCGCACGTGCGTCTGCGACGTGGGCTACGTCGGTGGCGGTGGCGGCGGCAATGGCACGGCCGGGGTCGCGAGCCCGTCCACGTCGGGTTCGACACGCAGCTACGAAATGGGCGGCTGCCTCGGCAGCTGCGTCGAGTTCGGCTGCGGCGGGGCGGCCGGCGGGGCCGTGCGCGGCGGCAGCCACGGGCTCGACGCGGCGCTCGGCGGGGCCGGCGGCACGGGCTGCACCTACGTCACGACGAGCGGCTGCGGCGGCCCGCTCGCGGGCGGGCGCGGCGGCGGGGCGCTGACCCTCTTGGCTTCGGAGTCGGTGCAGGTCCTCGGCACGCTGTTGGCCGACGGTACGCCGGGGGTGAGCGGAGATGCCGGCAGCGGCGGCGGGGCCGGCGGCAGCATCGTGGTCATGGCGCCGCAGGTCACGCTGACGGGCACGCTCTCGGCCGTCGGGGCCCCGGGCGGCGCGGGCACCCGGCCCTCGCACTGGTCCAGCAACGACGCCGACGGCGGGGCCGGCGGGCAGGGGCGCATCAAGATCCTCTACGGCGACCACTACACGAACACGGCCCACCTCAGCGCCGATTCGGTGCAGCAGTTCTCGCTCGTCCCGCCGCTCAAACTGCGCTCGCCCTCTCACCCCGACCCGGCGCTCACCTACAACGACGGTTTCGAGACGTTCGACGTCGAATGGCAGCCGCCCTACCCCGGGGTGCTCGGCTACTACTACGCAGTGACCCAGGACGCCGACTTCGCGCTCACCCCGGCAAACGGCACGTTCGTCGCCGAGCCGCGCGCCGTCGTTCCGGCAAGCGCGTTCACGGCCGGCGGCCTCTGGTACTTCCAGGTCATCACGCTCGACGGCGACGGCACACCGGGCACGCTCGCCAACCGCTACCCGCTGCGCATCAACGCGAGCCCGCACACGCTCCGTTCGGCGAGCCATCCCGATTCGTACCAGTGGTACACGCAGGTGCCGGTGCTGCTCGCCTGGCAGCCCCCGGCCGACGCCGCGCCGGGCAGTTTCGGCGGGTCCTACTACCGGGTCGACCGGGTCAGCAACACGGCGTTCGGCGGCAGCGGCTGGAGCTACACGACCCAGCCGCAGGCCGCCATCTTGCGTGACTACACGGGGGCCGTGCTCTCGACTTGGACCTACCACATCCACCACGTGGCCCTCGACACGCAGGGCCGCCCGACGCGCGCTGTCGGCCACTACCGCGTGCAACTCGGCAGCGACCCCGGGCTGCACGAATTCTTCGGCTACGTGCGGGCCCCGGGCGGCGCCGCCGTGGCGAACGCCAGCCTGCGCCTCGAACCCTATGGTCACAGCGTCACCACCGATCTCAACGGCTACTTCCTGCTCGAGGACATCTACCAGGGTACCTATGCAGCCACGGTCTCGGCCCCGGGCCACACCGCGCTGCAGCAGAACGTCAACGCCAACGCCGGCACGGTCCCGTACGTCTTCACGTTCGCCGACTGAGCGGCCGCGGCCCGACGCCGCCGCGGCGCCCGGTCCGAGCGCCCCGGCGCTTGCCGTTGCCCGCGGGCGCCGCCACGAGAGGTCCGCCGATGAAACCGAAGGTCATCCTGTACTGCGCCGTGAGCCTCGACGGCCGCACGACCGGCTTCGATGTCGATCTCGGCCTGTTCTACGGGCTGGCCGGCCGCTTCCACGAGGACGTTTCGCTCGTCGGCAGCGACACGCTGCTCGCCGCGCCCGCCGATGCGGCCGAAGCCCCCGACGCGGCCCCGCCCCCGCCGGCTCCCGCCCCCGACGACCCACGGCCGCTGCTCGTCGTGCCCGACAGCCGCGGTCGCGTCCGCGGCTTTGACTTCTTGCGCCGGCAGCCCTACTGGCGCGGCATCGTGGTGCTCTGTGCCGAAAAGACGCCCGCCGCCTACCGCGCCGACCTCGAGCGGCAGCGCATCCCGGCGCTCGTCGCCGGGCGCGAACGCGTCGACTACGCCCTCGCCCTCGAACGCCTGCACGCCGAATTCGGCACCCGCGTCGTGCGCGTCGACAGCGGCGGCACCCTCAACGCGGCGCTGCTCCGCGCCGGCCTCGTCGACGAGCTGCACCTGCTCGTGCACCCGACACTGCTCGGCGGCGCGCAGGCCAAGACGTTCTTCAACGACGCGGCGCTCGGCAACGCGGGGCCGCCCATCGCGCTCTCGTTCGCGGGCGTCGAGACGCTCGGCAACGGCCTGCTGCTGCTCCAGTACACCGTGGCGCACTGAGCGGATTCGGCCCGCCGGGGCGTGTCCGTTCATGGCGTGCGCTCCTGGGGCCGCCGCGAAGGCGCCCACGCCCCCGCCGGCCGGCTGAGGGCCGCCCCGGAGGCCCGCCGGCCACGTCCAGGCGCGAGGCCAGATGCCGAACCGCCGCCATTGCCGGTGCCGCCGAACGGTGGTACGCTCGGGATCGTCTGGAGGTTTGGATAGGGGGCGCCGGCGCCGGCATCAGGATCTTCGCGGAGCCGCCGTTTGGCCGGGTTCGAGCCAGCGCCTGCGACAACGGATTCTGAACCTCGCGGTGAGGGCGCGGCACGGGAGAGGGAGGGACACCATGCAGACCCCGCGGCATTCAACCTCGTGGGCCAGGGTGGCGGTGCTGACGTCTCTGCTGGCGCTGCCGGCGCTGGCGCAGGCGGCGGTACCGGCCATACTCAACGTTCAGGGGGTCATCCGGGATGCCGTGGGCGACCCGGTCGACGGCTCCTTCAACCTGACGTTCGGGCTCTACGACGCCGAGACCGCCGGCACCGAGCTGTGGCTCGAGGTGCAGGCCGCCGTGCCGGTCGACGTCGGGGTCTTCTCGGCCCTGCTCGGTACCGACGAATCGAACCCGCTGCCGGCCGAGCAGTTCGCGACGCTCGACGAGGTGTGGGTCCAGGTGCAGGTCGGTTCCGAGACGCCGCTGCCGCGACAGCGCGTCGTGAGCAGCGCCTACGCCTTCGAGGCGCAACACGCGGTGCTGGCCGACACGGCCGCGGCGCTCGATTGCGCGGGCTGCGTGGAAACGGCGCAGCTCGGCTTCGACCCGGCCACGCAGGCCGAGCTCGACGCGCTGGCCGCCAACCCGCTCGGCAGCGTCTCCTGCACGACGGGCTACGGGCTGTCGTTCGATGGCAGGGCCTGGGTATGCACGGAGCTCGCGGCGGGCGACATCCTGTCGGTCGTCACGACGGCCGGGTCCGGGCTGCAGGGCGGCGCAACGTCGGGCGATGTCTCCCTGTCCATTGCCACGGCGGGCGTCACGAGCGCCATGGTGGCCAACGGCAGCCTCACCAATGCCGACATTTCCGATACGGCTGCCATCGCGCAGAGCAAGATCGCGGGCGTCATCGGCGACGTCACCGCGGTCACCGCGGGCTCCGGCCTCACGGGCGGCGGGTCGACGGGCGACCTCACCGTCAGTCTGGTGCTCTGCGCCAACGGCGAGGTGCTGAAATCGAACGGCACGGCTTGGACGTGCGCGAGCCGGGTCTCCGATTCCGCGCGGCTCGGTGGCCAAGACGTTGCCGCCTTCCAGCAGCGCGTGAGCGGCTCGTGCGCCGCGGGCACCGCGGTGCGCCAGGTCAACGCCGACGGCAGCGTCGTGTGCGAACCGGCGGCTGGCTGGGCGCTCACCGGCAACGCCGGCACGACGCCCGGCACCCACTTCGTGGGCACGACCGACGCCGTCAACCTCGTGTTGGCCGTCAACGGCCTGGCCGCGCTGCAACTCGTACCCAATGCCGCAAGCCCCAGCCTCATCGGCGGCTACGCGGGCAACAGCGTGAGCGCGGGCGTCGCCGGCGCCACCATCGGCGGCGGTGGCGCGAGCGGGGCGCTGAACAGCATCAGCGCCAACTACGGCACGATCGGCGGCGGCACCAACAACACGGCCAGCGGGTTGTACGCCACCATCGGCGGGGGCCGCAACAACAGCGCCGCCGGCCAGGACGTGACGATCGCGGGCGGTTCGGGGAACCGCGCGTTGTACGACATGGACACGGTCGGGGGCGGCTTCCAGAACGTGATCACGGCCTACTACGGCACCATCGCCGGCGGCTACCAGAACGAAATGCTCGCCGATCTGGCCGCCATCGGCGGCGGGTACCAGAACGACAACAACGGCTACGCCGCCGCGATGGGGGGCGGCTATGGCAACGTCATCTCGGGCTCCTACGCCACCATCGGCGGCGGCTACCTCAACGTGGCCGGCGACGGCACCGATGCGGTGGTGGCCGGCGGCTGGCGCAACAGAGCCAGCGCCGTGGACGCCTTCGTCGGCGGCGGCCAGTACAACGTGGCGAGCGGCGCCCAGTCCACCGCGTGCGGCGGCGACACCAACACCGCCAGCGGCAGCTACAGCGCGGTCGGCGGCGGCTTCCAGAACACGGCCTCCGGCCGATACGCCGCGGTCGGCGGCGGCTATTCCAACAGCGCCAGCATCACGTCCACGACGGTGGCCGGCGGCGAGAGCAACGAGGCCTCCGGCGGCTGGGCCACAGTCGGCGGCGGCTTCGACAACGCGGCCACCTACCCCTACGCCACGGTGGGCGGCGGCTGGTCCAACGCGGCCCAGGGCATCTCGGCCACCGTGGGCGGCGGCTGGGCCAACATCGCCTGGGGCGTGGCCACCACGATCGGCGGCGGCGTGCGCAACCACATCGACGGCTACAACTACGGCACCATCGCCGGCGGCTTCCGCAACGCCATCTCCGACACGTACGGCACCATCGGCGGCGGCTACAACAACTGGGTCACCGCCACGCTGGGTGTCGTCGCGGGCGGCGACAGCAACATCGCCGGCGGGGCCGCGGCAGCGGTTGGCGGCGGGCGCTTCAACGACAACTTCGGCTACCGGGGCACCATCGCGGGCGGCTACTCGAACGAGGTCAGCAACAACTACGGCGCGGTCGGCGGTGGGTACATGAACACGAACTGGGGCTATGCCGC
This sequence comes from uncultured Myxococcales bacterium, assembly GCA_964422715.1. GTDB lineage: Bacteria > Myxococcota_A > UBA9042 > PWKZ01 > CAYRCM01 > CAYRCM01. The sequence goes on from CAYRCM010000067.1 coordinate 10,825, forward strand.
CACCATCCCGGGCGGCTACCTCAACGTGGTGACCGGCTCGTACAGTTTTGCGGCAGGCTACAAAGCCAAGGCCTACAACCATGGCTGCTTCGTGTGGGGCGACACGACCAACTCCGACATCAACTGCTGGGTCCAGGACCAGTTCCTCGTGCGCGCGAGCGGCGGCATCACCATGTTCACCAACGGCACCCTGTCGGCGGGCGTGAAGGTGGCGGCGGGCGGCGGGGCCTGGGCGTCCATCAGCGCCCGCGCGCGCAAGGAGAACTTCGCTCCGGTCGATTCGCAAACCCTGCTCGAACGCCTGGCGGCGATCCCGATCAGCACCTGGAACTACAAGGCGCAAAGCCCCGCCATCCGCCACATCGGGCCCATGTCCGACGACTTCAACGCGCTGGTCGACGGACTCGGCGGCGAGGGCGCCGACCACATCAACACCCTCGATGCCGACGGTGTGGCCCTCGCGGCGATCCAGGGCTTGTTCGCCCGGGTCCGGGCGCTCGAGGCCGAAAACAGCGCCCTGCGGCAGGTAGCCGCCGAGAATCGCATCCTGCAGCAGCAGTTGAGCGACTTGGCGGGGCGCCTCGCCCTGCTCGAAGCCGGCGGCCGACCCGCGAAGCCGCAGCCTGCCCGGCTCACCCCCGACAACCGGCCCGCCGCCGGAGCGGCGTGGCGGTTCGGCAGTCCACACTGAGCCGCGCGCCGACCCGGCGGCGCCTGTGCCGTACGGGTCAGCCGGAGCGCTCGGGCCCCGCCGGCGCCTGCGATTGGGGTTGCCGGGCGCTGCCCGTTGCCATTCCGTCCGGGTTCTGGTACGCCCGAAGAGGCCGGCACGCGAGGCCGAACGGAGTCCGCGGCCGGGGATTTCGCCACAGCAGCGCGGGAGCGAGTACCATGGGCGACCAGCTAAGACCGAGACCGGGGCAGCCCGACGGCCTGCCGACCGCCAGTAGCAGCGACACGACCCACGCCACCGGCCCCGAACGGCTCAAGCGCGGGCTCGCCGGGTTGCCCTTTGCCGAGCAGCAGCGGCGGCTCGGGGTCGCCCCGGGCGGCGACGCGCTCGACCCTGAGACGCGCGGGCTTGCCGACCCGGCGCAGCCGCTGCCGGGCCGCGCGGCGCTCGAACGGGCGTTTGGCCAGGACTTCGGCGACGTGGTCATCCACAGCGGTCCCGAGGCCGAGCAGGCCAACGCCGAACTCGGCAGCCGGGCCTTCACGCTCGGGACGCACATCAGCGTCGCCGAGAAGAACCTGCCGCCGCAGGTCCTGGCCCACGAACTCAGCCACGTCGTGCAGCAGACCGGACGCGGCAAGGGTGGCGCCGCGGCTCCCGCCTCGCTCGAAGACGAGGCCGACAGCGCGGCCGCCGCGGTGGCCGCCGACGAGCCGGTGGAGGTGTCGGGCAGCGCCCCCGCTCAGGTCCAGAAATGGTCGGGCAGCGAACACAGGTCCATCGGCGACCGCGCGTTCCGCAGCGCCTACCGCAGAAACGCGGCCGCGCTCGGCGACCTGGTCACGGATGCGGCGCGCCCCGTCTCGGTGGCGGACGGCGACGTCGACCTCAGCTTCGGCGACGCCTCGCGCTTCGCCGGCGACCACGCCAAGTCCTACGCCGACTTCGAGGCGCACGCCGAATCGGGCAAGCACGACCACTACAACCACACCTTCGTCACGGCCCGCAAAGAATGGGCCACCCATCACATGGCCGCCCTCGACCAGGCACGCGGCGCCGCCAGCCGGAAACGCTCCGAAGCCGAACGCAAGGAAGCGTTCGCCGAGGCGCTGCGGCTCGAAGGTTTCGCGTCCCACTTCCTCGAAGACGCGTTCGCGGCCGGGCATCTCGTGCCGCGCTCGCTCGAATGGCTTGCCGGGCTGCGCGACGGAACCGGCAACAAGGCCAAACGCGAGAAACTGCAGGGCACGTCGTACCACGATTGGTTCAATGCGCACGGCGTGCGGGTCCAGAACGATGCCGGCAAGGCCTACACCGCCTACGGCGACAAGGAGCTGAACACCGGGGGGGCGAAGCCGAGCAAGGCGCTCGTGCAGAAGGCCATCGAACGCTCGCTCGACCAGGTCATGCGGGTGGCCTCGGGGCAGTTGAAACTCGGCCAGACGGCCGCCGAACGCGCCGAGAAGAAGGCCGAACTCGTCGACAAGGTGCTCGAACTCACGCCCGAAATCGATGTCGAGCGCTACGAGCGCAAGGGGGCCAAGGAAAACTGGCGCCAGGCCGCCGCGGTCGAAATGATGGCGGCCGACTTCCAGAACGAATACGACCTGCTGCAAGACTCGACGAAACCGCCCAAAACCACCCACTCGGGCGGCCTCACCACGATGAGTGGGCCCGAACTCACGGCCGACGAGACCGTCAAGGACCTCTTCGACGGCGAATTCGCGGGCAAGACGGGGCTCGCCGCGGCCAAAGCGCGCATCCGCCGCGATCTCCTCTACCTCGCGCGTTCGCTCGAAGCCCGCGACGTGGCCTTCTCGAAGGAGCTGCTGCACGCGCTGCGCGTGCGCACCCGCCAGTCCGTGCCGTTGGCCCCGGCGGGCGCGCTGCCCGCATGGTTCACGACGCTGCAGGACAAGCTGGCCGGCGACTGGAAGGGCTACGCCAAATCGTTCCAGAAATCGCGGGCCACCTGGCTTGCCGAGGTGAACGAACTGCGGGCGGCCGCCAAGGCCTGAGGCCCGTGCCGGCCACGCCCCGCGCCTGGGGCGTCTACTCGGGCCAGCCCAACGAGAGCGTGAACGGATAGCGGTCGGCGGTGCGTTCGTCGGGGTCGTCGGGGCCTGTCGGCAGCGCCAGGATGGCGAGCGTGCGCCGGCCGGCGGCGTCGAGGGCGACCGACCAGGGCATGTCGCCGGGGTTCAAGCGTTGGCCGTCGCCCGCGGGCAGCCCCGGCAGCGCCTGCACGACGAACTGCACGGCGTAGCCCGGCTCGGCTTCGAGGCTGACGGTGACGGGGCCCGCGCCGGGCGCGGCTTCGAGGTCGACATAGACCGCGCCGAGCATCATGGGCGCCGGGTCGGGCGCAAACGTCGGCGTGCCGGCCGGCACCGTTGTCGCGGCCACCAGGGCGTCGGGGCCGAACAGCGCCCCTTCCGCGAAATGTGCGCCGTCGTCGCGTTCGCCCGTGTAGTAGCGCCAGCGCGTGTACTCCATCAGCGAATCGAGAAACGACCAGGGAGTGCGCGACGTCAGCAGGTCGTCGAGCGCGTCCTCGAAGTCGGGTTCGTTCAACGTCGGGTCTTCCTCGGCGCCGGGCGGGTTGCGGAGGTTGAGCCACAGCTCGGAGAGAAACGTCGGGTCGTCGGGGAAGAAGCGGTCGCGCAGGTAGTAGAAGTAGAGCGAGGCACCGTACATGTACCAGGTCTCGTAGCCGTCGTTGTAGTCGAAGGCCCAGTCGGGACGCGCCTGATATTCGGGCAGATAGTAGAGGTAGACCTGGTCGTCGGGGCAGACGGCGTTTTCGATGTAGGCGGCGGTCATCTCGAAGACGATGGGGCTGTCCCACCAGTCGTCGGCGGCCTGGCAGGCGTGGTTCAACTCGTGGGCGAGGGTGGCGCGCAGCAGATCGCCACCGAACTCACCCCAAGGGTCGACGAGCAGGAAGGTGGCGTAGTCGTCGTGCGGCGTGGCGGGGTTTGGCGCCACGACGTCGGCGTAGCACTCGTCGTTGTCGTGCACGAGGAAGACGTCGAAGGTCTCGTCGGGGCCGCACAAACCCGTGTCGGCGAGCGGCGGACGGAAGCCGTAGGTCTCGGTCTCGATCTGCCAGGCGTCTTCGAGGTGGGCGAGCACGGCCTCCGCCGTGGCCAGGTCGTCGGGCAGCGGGTAGTGCACGGTGATGGGGTAGGCCGCGGAACGCGTGCTGTGCGGCCAGTCGCCCAGCCGCTCGCAGGGCGGGGCTTCGGGAGGGGCGGCGTCCGCGTCGGGAAGGGCCGCGTCGGTGGCCGCGTCGCCGAGGCCGTCGCCGGCCGCATCGGACGGGACGGCGAGGTCGCCCGTGGTGTCGGGGGGGGCCCCGCCCGGGTCGGGGGCGAGGTCGCCCGACGTGTCGGCCGGCGCGGTCGTGTCGCCGGCCGCGTCGGGCCCGGAGGCCGCGTCGCCCGGGGCGGCGGCGCCGCCGTCGGCGGCACAGGCAGCCAGGCCAAGCGCCACCGCAAGCCAGAAAGCCACTGCACCCTGGCGCATCGTGCTCATCGGGCCCTCCCTTGGCGCGACCGGCGTCCGGCGCGTCTCGGGCGGCATGGTAGCACGGACGGGGGAGAACGCCGCGGTGCCGAGCCGGGCGACGCCGTTGCGGACGGCTGCATCCCGGTTGCAGACGACCGCAGCTCGATTGCAGAAGGCTGCAGCTCGATTGCGGATAGCCGCAGCTCGATTGCAGACCGCTGCAGCTCGATTATCGATGACCGCAGCTCGATTGCAGACCGCTGCAGCTCGATTGCGGAGGCCGGCAGCTCGATTGCGGAGGCCGGCAGCTCGATTGCAGACCGCTGGAGCTCGATTGCGGATGACCGCAGCTCGATTGCAGACGGCCAAAGCTCGATTGCCGATGACCGCAGCTCGACTGCAGACGGCCAAAGCTCGATTGCCGATGACCGCAGCTCGATTGCAGACGGCCAAAGCTCGATTGCCGAGACCCGCGACGACCCGGCACCCGTCGACCTCGGCGCCTTCAAGGACCCCGGCGACTTGGCGCGCTGGGGTTGCCGGCGCGGCGAACTGGGCGGCCGCGGCGGGGCACGGCGGTGTGGTATGCTGCCCGCGCGGCCCGCGCCGCGGGCGAGCGGCGGCGGCCATGGCGCGCCGACCCGCGATCCGGCCCACGCCGGACCCCGATGGGCAACGTCGGAGTGCAGAGATGGTTTCTCGACCTTCGGTATCGCATGACTGGGCCGATGAGACGCCCGAGGCCAAGGTGCGCTGGTTTCGCGCCCTGTGCATGGCGGACCGCATGCAGCGCTTGTGCGAGTTGACCGACCTCGCCCTGGCGCTCAACCCTGCCCTCGCGGAGAAGAAGCGTGCTCAACCGACTGCAAGACGTGTTCGCGTCCTTTCAAAGACATGACGTGCGATACGTTGTCATCGGGGGCATCGCCGCCATTCTGCACGGGGTGCCGCGGGCGACCTTCGATCTCGACATCCTCATCGAGGCCACCGCCGAGAACGCAGAGCGGCTGCTCGAAGCCCTTCTCGCCGCCGGGCTCGGCACCGCGGCCTTGACGACTCCGGCCGAAGTCCTGGCCCACGAGATCACGATTTTCCAGGACCGCGTGCGGATCGATGTGCAGACCGCCACGCCCGGCCTGTGCTTCGCCGACGCCTGGGAGCATCGGTTGACGGTTGCCTACGAGGGTCAGGCATTCTTCATCCTGGCGAAGGCCGACCTCATCCGCGCGAAGCGGGCCGCGGGCCGGCCGGTCGACCTCGAAGACGTCCGACTGCTCGAACTTCCGTGAATGTCGGAGGCGGCCAGCGCCGCGGGCGTTTGGCCGCGACGCGCCATTCGCCGCGCGCCCCGGGAGCGTGTACCCCAGCGCTTGGCACCCGACCGCCGCGGCCCCCGCCAGCGCCCGCTACCCGCCCACTCAGAGGCTGTGAGAATATCGCAGTTCGTCGCGAGGCGTACCCCTGGCGGAATGGCTGCAAGGAGCGGGGGTGCACGAAACCCGAGACGTATCGCGGGATACGTCGCAGGGTTTCGGGGGTCCCCGTGACGCCGCAGACGTCCGGCAGGGGTCGCCGCAGCAGAACGGAGATTTTCTCACAGCCACTCAGTACAGAGGCTTGAGGCCGAAGCAGGTGGTCTTCGCGTGCAGGACGTGGCGCAGCAGCGTCATGCCGAGTTTGCGCAAGCGGCCGTCGACGCGGCGCAGTTCCGCGAGCGGTCGCGCGTCGAGGGCGCGGATGAGATCGGCGAAGGTGGCCGCCATTTTCGTGAGCCGGCCCTCGTCGACGAAGCGCTCGGCGTCGTCGTCGGTGAGCAGGTAGACCGGGTTGCTGATGCAGTTGACGGTCGGCACGCCGGTGAGGTGCCAATCGCCGCCGTCGGTCGGCGGGTAGTCGCCAAGCGGCCCTTCGGCCGGCAGGAGCACCGTGCGGTCGAGGTCGTGCGCCCGGACCGCCGCGAGCGCGAGGCGGTTCACCGAGTCGTTGAACGGCACGAAGATGGCCGTGGCCTCGGGTCGGCCGGTGGGGACGAGCCGGCCCGCCGCGTCCTCGCAGGCCTCCCGGGCGATGTGTTCGATGGAGATCTCGGCCGCGATGCGGGGGAGTTCTTCGCGATGCGCGCGGATGTAGCTGCGGGTGCCGATCGAGCCGTAGAAATGGCCCGCGGTGAGCAGCACGACGAGCGTGCGGCAGAGCGGCTGTGCCGCGAAGTGCTCGGCCAGCGCGAGCACCACGGCGACCCCGCTGGCATCTTCGACCGGCGAGCGAAAGGGCGAGTCGTGGTGGCAGCTGAGCACGATCTGCTCGTCGCTCTGCCCCGCCACGAACCCGACGAGGTTGTGGGTCACCCCGGCCACGCGCCGACCGGCGCCACGGAGCCGCGCGCGCACCCGGCCGGCCCGCAGTTGACCCCGGAGCCAGGCCCCGTCGTCACGCCCGAGCCAGACCCCGGGCAGCGGCTTGTCGAGGATGTCGGACTCGCGAAACCCGTAGGGCGCGTACATGCGACAGGTTCCGCCGGGCTGGTCGCGCAGGATGCCGACGAAGCCCACCGCGCCGTGGCGCGCCGCGTAGCGGTAGAGGTGCCAGCCGAGCCGCACCCAGGTGGCCGGGTGGCGCACCTCGCCGAGCGAGTGGTCGGGGTCGTACACCCCGCTGCCGAGACGGGTGAGCAGACCCGCATTCAGCGCTGGAAAGCGGATGTCGCAGACGACGATGGCGCCCCGCACGCTGGCCCACGGAAACGGCGTCGCGGCGTCGACGGAGACGAGCGGCGCCTCGACGCCCGCCTCGTCCGTGAAGGCGCAGTACGGGATGGCGAAGCACGCGAGTTCCCGCGGCTCGTGGCCCGCAGTCGTGACGGTCAGCGTCGTGCGGTTCGCCTCGGAAACGGCGACCGGAATCGCCTCGGGGTGCACCCGGCTGAGGCCGAGCCGCTGCAGTTCGCCCAGCAGATACGCCTCGTTTCGACGGCCCGCGGGACTGCCGGCGTGCCGCGGCCCGAAGGCCACCTGCTCACCGATCCAGGAGCCCATCCGCCCTGCGCAGAACGCGTCACGCGTGACCATCCTCGACTCCGTCTGCCGCGGCCGGGTCCAGGGCCCGGTGGGCATCCGCTTCGTCGCGCCCGCGGCGCGTCCGGCGCCGGTGACTTGGCCGCTCGTCGGCCGGCCCGCGGCACGGGTCGAACGTGCGGCCGTTCGCGCGTGCTTGTCAACCCGGGACCGGCCGCGGGTCACCGGCGACATGCGGCTCGGCAGGCCCGGCCCGTCTGAGCGCCCGGCACCGCCCCGGCTACGGCAGCCCAAGCGTCCGGCCGACGGCCGCGGCCTCGGCCGGTGTTGCCGGGCGCGGCCCGCGCTCGCGGCCGGCAAACTGGAAGGCGCGCGCTTCGACGGCGCGCACGGCAGGGTGGCCGGTGGCATCGGGGACGAGCGTCACCGTGACGAGGGCCGTTTGGGCCGCCCGCGCGTCGCGCATGTCCGTGACCAAATTGCCGAGGCTGTAGAGGATGAGCCCGCGGCCGCGGCGCTCCGCAGGCTGCAGCACATGCGGGTGGTGGCCCACGACGACGAGCGCGCCCGCGTCGATCAGGGCGTGGGCGAGGCGCCGTTCGGCGGCGCTCGGGTGTTCCGCGAACTCCGTGCCCCCGTGGAGCGACACGATGAGAACGTCGGTGCGGCCGTCTTCGGCCAGGGTGCGCACGAGCGCGGGCAGGCGCCGGTGCAGGGCCGGGGTCGGCAGCCGGGCGAGGTGCGCCGCTCCGGGGGTGGCCGCCGTGCCCACGTTGTAGCGATCGGTCACGGCCAGCACGGCGAGCCGCACCCCGCGGACCGTCAGCCGCGCCGGTGCATAGGGAGAACCCGGGTCGGCGGCGCCCGGTGCCGCGCCTCCCGCCGCCGCCGCAGGCCCGCGAGCGGGCTCGGCTGCCCCGGCCACGGCGATGCCCGCCGCCGCGAGCGCCCGCACCGTGCTCGCGAGACCGTCCGGCCCCGCATCGAGGGCGTGGTTGTTCGCGAGCGAGACGACGTCGATGCCGGCCGCCGCGAGGCGTTGGGCGTGGGCCGTGGGGGCACGAAAGCGCGGCGCGACCGGTCGGGCAGCACTTGCGGGGGCCCGCGGCGCCCGCAGGACGGCCGCCGCGTCCGCGACCGGCTGCAGGGTTCGCGCCGGGTCGGGAGTGGACGCGGCGACGAGGGGCGCGTCGCACAGCGGCGTTTCGAGGTTGACGAGCGCCAGGTCGGCGGCGGCGAGCACGGGGCGCAGCTCGGCGAACGGGTCAGGGCCGCCGCTTTCTCTCAGCGTGCCGCTTCCTTCGCGGCCAAACATCACGTCACCGCCGAACGTCAGGCGCAGCTCGGGCGGAGCGGCAGCCGCGGGCACCGGCGCACCCGACGGCGCGGCGGCCGCGGACGCGGCGGCCAGGAGCCCCACCGCGACGAGGTGCGGCCCGACGGCGAGAAGGGCCGGCCGCAGACCGCGGGGGTGAGCCCGCCGGCTCAACGCGCCGGCTCGACGAAGCTCGTGGTCCAGGCGGGCAGCGGCGGCACGTCGCCGGATTCGATGCGCCGCCACCAGGCTTCGTCGGTGAGCCGGTCGGCCATGGGTCCGTGGAACTCGTAGTAGCTGTAGCTGCCGCCTTGCGTCATGCGCTGGCCCACGGTGTCGGGTACGGCCACGTAGAGGTTGAAGATGCGGCCGATGCCTTGCTGCAAGACCTGGCCGCGCTGGATGTTGGTGTGCGTGTCGGTGACGAGGGTGACCCCGCGTTCGAGCCGACCCTCGTCGGCGCCGAGCCGCGCCGCGTCGGATGTGCGCGTGCCGAGAAACAGGGCTTCGAGCAGCCCGCCGACCCCGTTCAGGAAGGTGTAGTCGGCTTTGCGCAGCGGCTGACCGCGCACCTCGCGGGCGGCGATGGCCTGGAGCCGTTCGGCGAACGTGCGGGCGTTGTCGGGCGGCGCCGTTTCGCTCTCGTCGCCCTGCCAGTTGGGGGTCACGTCGGGGACCTCGCCGGCGTTGAACCGTTCGTAGCTTTGGCCCGCAAGTGCGGCCATCTGACCGAAAAACGCGGGCTGCGGGTCGACGAAGCCGCGAGGCGTGGGCAGGATGGGCTGTTCCGTGAAGCCGAGGGTGAAGTCCATGCCGTCGCATTCGACGCTCATGTCCTGGAAGGCGTAGAGCACGGCGTCGTGCTTGAGCTGCACGTAGCCCGCGAGCGCCACGAAGATCTGCCGCTCGTGCCAGGCGGGCGTGCGCGCGAACTGCATGGGGTGGTCGGCGGGCAGGTCGAGCGGCATGGCGAGCGCTTTCAGCATGTCGAGCCAGGCGTGGTAGAGATCGCGCGGCGCGGGCCCGGCCGTGGCCGGCGCGCGACGGGCCACGAGGTCGTCGAGGGCCTGCGCGTACGCCGTGGCATGGGCCGCGCCACCTTCGGCCGCCAGCGCCAACTCGCGCGCCCGCGGCACCCCGAGGGCGGCGAACACGTCGAGCCCGATGGGCCAGGGGCGGCCCTCGAGGTCGGGGTGGGTGAGCGCCGTGAAAAACGCCGTGTCCTGGCCGAAGCGGCTCGGGAAAAGCGAGGCGCGGAGCGGATAGCGCCCGCCCGAGAGGAGCCCGGCCAGCCCGCGAAACGGGATGGGCCCGCGCAGTCGTTCGAGTTCGGCGCGCACGGGTTCGGGGCGGTATTTCGGCTTGAGCCAGTCGGGATGCGCCGCGAGCACCGCCCGCAGGGTCGCCGGGGTCACGTCGACCGGCCGGCCCATGAACGCGGAAACCGTGGCGTCGACCTGCTGCCAGAGGTCGGCGAGGCGCACGAGCGTTTGGGGTTTCGCCGGGTCGCCGGCCTGGAGGCGGTCGAAGAGGGCCACGAGGTCGAAGGCGGAGCGGTCGAGCGGCAGCGGCACCTGCGAGTACCACTTCATGGCCAGGAAGTAGCCGGCGAGCCCCGAACGCGCGTAGTGGCCGCGCACGGCGAACTGCGAGAAGTCGACGAGCAGCGGTTCTTTCTCGCCCGGGATGCGCACGGGCACGACCCCCTCGTGCGCCAGCGCCGCGCGCACGTAGCGGCCGACGTCGCCGCGCAGGGCCTCGGGCAGCCGTTGCAGCGCCGGGCCGAGGCTCTGCGCCATGCGCGGCACGACCTCGGGGGCCGCGGGCACGGGCCGGTCGTACTCGGCCTCGTCGAAGAGTGCCGCCGGGTCGGGCGCGGCCGCGGCCCCGCTTTCGAGCAGCACCTGCGCCACCGCGAAGTACACCGCGAAGAACTTGTCGTGCGGGGTCGCCGCCTTGCCGAGCCGGCCGGCGAAGTGGGCCGCGAGCGTCGTCGAGAACTGGGTGAGCAGGTCCTGGGCCGCCTCTTCGGCCTTGCGCAGCAACCCGGCGAACTCGTCGTGAAACGCCTGCAACGCGGCGTCGGCCGTGACGAACGGCGGGCGGCGCGCGTAGCGCAACTTCTCGTAGTGGACGAAGAACTCCTTTTCGACGCCCGGGCGCACGACGAAGCGGTTCTGCTGGAGGCGGGCCGACGCGCCGCGGCCGTGGAGTTCCGGGAAGTCGACGAGGTTGCGCACTTCCTGGAGGTAGAAGTCGGTGGGCGCGAGGGCCAGGGCGCCCTTGCCGTTCGTCTCGGTTTCGAGCGCCACCTCGCTGCCCGCGGGCGACCAGGCGACGGCGCGGACGGGGGCGCTGCCGAGCGGCAGGGCCTCCCAGGTCGCGGCCGGGTCGCGCAAACGGCTCTGCAGGCGCGGGGCGCCGGTGCCGTGCGGCGCCACGAGGCGGATTTGGTTGGCCGAATACGTGGGCCGCGTGAGCCCCTCGGCCGGCGCCGAACGCGACTGCCCCGGGTGACTCGCGTAGCGCCGGGGCAGGCTTTTCAGACACGGGTCGCTCCGCCAGCCGCTCGGGTCGGCGTCTTCACAGCGCGGCCCGGCCGCGCCCTCCGCATCTCGGCCGCCCGCGTTCAGGGCCTTGAGTGCCCCGGCGAAGTCGGGGTCGTAGATGGCGGGGCTGTCGTACACGACCGGGCCCGCCTTCGTGGTGCACGCAAAGGCCAGCGCGAGTCCGTTGTCGGCGTAGGCGGGACTGTGGCAACGCGCATCGGCCGGCGAGAGGCGCCCCTCGTGGCGGCCGTTCAAGGCGGCAAACCACACTTCCTCGCGGCCGGCGTAGCGGCGGGTGAACACGACCTTGTCGTACTGGTCGACGGGCGCGCCGGTCGGGCCCGCGCACGCCGAATCGACGACCGCCGAGAAGGTGTAGCGCAACGGCGAGGCCCAGGGCTCGCTCTCGTCGCCGGGCAGTGCCGTGACGGGGCGCGGCTTGCTGCCATCGGCCTGCATGCGCCAGAGATCGTAGGTGCCGGCGCGGTTCGAGGCAAAAAGGATCTCCTTGCCGGTGCGGCTGAACGTGGGGTCGCGGTCGTCGGCCGAATCCTCCGTGAGCCGCGTGAGCCCCGTGCCGTCGCGGGCGATGACGTAGATGTCGGCCTTTCCCGGCGGGCCGGCGAAAAACACGATGCGCGCCCCGTCGGGGCTGAAGCGCGGGCCGTGGGCGTCGAGCTCGGCCGGGGTGAGCGGGCGCGGCGGCCCGACGCGGTCGGGCGGTGGGGCGGCATCGGCGGGCGCGCCGGCCGCGGGCGCGGCGCGGCCGAGGGTCGCGAATGCCCCGAGCACGAGGCCGAGCGCCCCGACAACGAGGCGCCCCGTCACGCGGGGACGGCAAGCAACGAACGCCGTGGGGCGCCGAGGAAACGCGAGCGAGTCATTGCGATTCACAGCGGATTCTCCAGGTGCAGCGTTTTGCCGGCGAGCCGGGGTGCCAGCAGCCCGGCGGCGGTGAACACGCGCGGGCGGCCCGCGGGGTCGGCCGTGAGTTCGAGCGGCGCGCAGGGCACAGACCGCGACGCGGCGCCCACGAAGCCAAAACCGTTCCAGCGGTAGGCCGTGAGCGTGCAGCCGGCCGGGGGGTTCTCGGCGGCGAGCAATTCGGCGCCCGGGCGGCCGTCGAGGTCGGCCACGAGAAACGCGCGGAGCGGCCGCGCAAGCCCGCTGCCGCGCCAGCGGTAGGTGAAACCGGCGGGCGTCCAGCCGAGCACCCAGACCGTGCGATGCGGCTCGGGTTCGGCGTGACGCTTCGTGCGCGAGCGGATGCCGAGCACGAGTTCGGCGCGGCCGTCGCCGTCGAGGTCGCCGCTCGTGGCGGCATAGAGCGCGAAGATGGGGCTCGTCGCGAGCCCGGCGGCGTGGCCCACGGTGACGAACCCGCGCGCGGCGGCGGCATCGAGGTAGAGCGCCACCGTTTCGGGACGGCCGTCGCCGTCGAGGTCGGCCGGCCACTCGGCATGAGGCGGCGGCGGCCCGGGGGCGGCCGCCGCGACGGACGCGAGGAGTGCGAGAACGAGGGCCATGCTGCCTTCCGCCGAAGTCCGGGAGCCATTGTGGGCGAGCCGGCCCCGGCGCGCAATGCGCGGCCACGTCACGGACAGGCTACGCCGCCGCGTCAGGGCCGCGTCAACGACGGGCGCGCGGGGTCAGGTATTCCGTGGGCGGCGGCCGGGGGCGCCGCCCAGTCGCGTCATGGTTGCGTCAGGGAGCCCGGGCGCGCGGCGTCAGCGGTAGTTCGACGGGGTGAGCCGCTTCTGCCAGGCGGCCCGGGCACGCCCGAGCGCGGCGGACAGGCGGCGCTCGGCAGCGAGGGCGAGCAACAGCACGAGCGCCAGGGCGAAGGCCGCGGCGTCGGTGCGTTCGAGCCCCGTGGCGCGGCCGGCCGCCGTGAGCGCCGCGATGAGCGGTGCGGCGCCGGCGGCCTGGGCCGCGGCGGCGGGCCCGGCCGGCGGCGCGGCCGCGGTTCGGGGCTCGCGGCCGGCGCCCCAGACAGCGAGCGCGAAGAGGCCAGCCATGACGCAGGCGGCCGGCAGGGTCATGACGGTGGTGCCGAGGCCCGCCGCAAGGCCCTCGCCCACGCTGCCGGCAAAGGCGCCGCCCGCGATGACCCCGAGCCCGAGCCCGGCCGCGGCCCCCATGCGGACCGCAAGGCGGCGCAGGTGGGCGAGCGCCAGCGGGGCTGCCGGCACGAGCGGCGCGAGCAGCAACTCGCCGCGCGCGTCGAGCCAGACCACGGCCAGCGCCGTTGGCAGCCCGAGCGCCAGGCAAGCCACGAGCCAGACGAAGACACGTTCCAAAGCGCGCCCGAACACGGCGCCTCCTTGCCCCTGGCCGGGACGCACCCCCGCTGCCGGGCCGATCGGGCCGGGGCAGCAGGGCGCAGTCTGCGGCGACCCTGTCAGGGCAGCAGCCCCGGCAGCGCCACGAGCGGCGGGCACTCGGTGGCGCGCGAATCGCGGTACGCCTCCCCGCCGGCCCTGTAGGTCGCGGCGCGGGCCGCGGGCCGTTCTCTCTCGCGGCAGGCGCGGTTGTCGAGCCAGCGGACGGCGCCGCCGGCCGTCAGCACCACCGTCGTATCGGTGCCGACGGCCAGCGCCACGGCCTGCTCGCGCGGCTCGGCCACGACGAGCGGCGGATAGTGGCGCAGCCCGTAGGAGTTCTCGCCCTGGCATTGCCCGGCCGAAAAGGTGCGGCCGAAACAGACGACGGCCCCGTCACGCCGCAGCGCGCAACCGTGGCTCGGCCCGACGGCCACGGCCTGCACGGGCGCGTCGAAGAGCCGGTGCGCGCCGTCGGCAAACGCGATCGCGTGCGACCCGCACGTTTCGTATTCGCGCAGATAGCCGCCGAGGTCCCATTCGAAGTAGCGGTAGCCGACGCAGCGCAACGCGCCATCGGCGAGGATGGCGCAGAGGTCGTCGTCGCCCGCGGTGATGTCGGCGACGTGCCGCGACAGTTCGGCGAGCGGCACCGGGACCGCGCCAAACGTTATGTAGTCGTTCGCGTTCGAGGGCCAGCCCCGCTTCATGGCGCCAAAGCAGACGACGTCGCCCGCGGCGCGCAGCGCGCACGTGAAATGTCGGCCCGCGGCGAGCGCTCGCACGCCCGCGGCGAGGCCGACGACGAGCGCCGGGCCGGCCGGCCGTTCGGCCGCCGCGGTGCCGGCCTGGCCGCGGTCGCTCAGCCCCCAGCAGTGCACCTGCCCCTTGACCGAAAGCGCGCACGAATGCGCCTCGCCGAGAACCACCTGGGCGACGGGCGAGGGCAGGCCGCGCACCTCGACCGGGACGAGACTCGGCGCCTCGCTGCCGTCGCCGAGCTGGCCCGATTCGTTGGCGCCCCAGCAACGCACCGTGCCGGCGTCCATCAGCGCGCAGGCGTGACGCGACCCGAGTGCCAGGCTGTGCACCCCCGATTCGAGCCCCGGCACCGGCACGGGCCAGAGCGGCGGCGCGACGGCCCCGGGCGGCGCACAGGGGGGGCCCGAGTCCCAGGGATACGGGGCATCCCGCAGCCGGCAGCGGGGGCGCAGTGCCGCGCAGCGCACGCCGCCCGCGGCGGTGAGCACGCAGACGCGCTCGTCGCGCGCGGCGATGGCCACGGGCCGCGCCGGCGGGGCGCAGAGGGCGTAGGCCGGGGTTGCGAAGCAGGCGAGGCCGGGCCCGCAGGCGCCCGGCGGCAGACAGGCTGCGTTGTCGCGGCCGGCCGGCACGCAGCGGTCGACCACGCAGGCGAGCGGCGCGGCGCAGGTACCGTCGGGCCGACACGGTTCGCCGGCCCCGCCCGCCGCCACGCAGAGGGTGTCGGGGGGCGTTTCGTCGTCGCCCGTGCCGGGCACGACCTCGCAGCGGAGGCCCGGACGGCACGTGTTCGTCGGAAAGCAGGGCTCGCCGGCAGTACCGCGCCGGGCGAGCCAGGGGTAGTAGCCCCACAGAATCGACAGGATGAGCGCCATGGGCACGACGAAGACGCCGTACATGGCCAGTGCTGCACCGAGCCGGCTGTCGTCGGCGGGGCGGTCGGGCGTCATGGGGCGGGTCCTTGGGGGCGGGCGGCGACGGG
>CAYRCM010000068.1:0-25943 GCA_964422715.1 uncultured Myxococcales bacterium
GGCCCCCGGGGCCCCACCCGCCACCGCCGCGTCCACGGGCGCCGCAGCCGCCCCCGCCGCGCCCGCAACGGCCCCACAGGGCCCGGACGCCACGCTCGCCACGAGCGCGCCGGTCTGCACGCCCGACGGTCGCGCGGTAGCGATGGGCGTGCGTTTCCCCATCGTGTACGTGGACATGGACGGCACGGCGCTCGACGTCGCGGGGCACGTGCGGCCCGCCACGGTCGAGGCGTTTGCCGCCTACCGACGCTGCGGCGGCCGGCTCGGCATCGCCACGGGCAGGACCCCCGAGCAGATGCGCGAGCTCCTGCCCGTGCTGAAACCCGACTTGCCCGTGGTGCTCTACAACGGCGCCGTCACGTTCAGCCCGGACGCCACGCGCGTGCTCGCAAAGGCCGTGCTGCCGACGCCGGCCGTCGAAACGCTCGCGCGTCTCGCGCCGGGCGGGGCGCCGACGCGCATGGGCGCAGCCGACCTCGAAGCCGTCATCCTGCAGCAGGCCGACCAGACGACGCGCGTCGACCGTGGCGGCGAACGCGTGCGCAAGTTCATGGCGGCGGCTCGCATCCGCGCGTTCGAGACCTGTGCGCTGCCCGAGTGCGTGCTGACGCCCGTCGCCGCCGGGCGCGCGGCACCCGTCATCAAGGCCATGCTGTTGACCCCGCCGGCCGCGGTCGACGCGCTCGCCGCGGCCCTGCGGCCGCGGTTCGTGGACCACGCCCGCGTCATCGTCACCGACCCGCGCCTCGGCGTCGTCGAGGTCGTGCCGCTCGGGGCCACGAAGGGCCACGCCATCGAGGCCATCGCGGGCGCACACGGCTGCCCCATGGCCCAGGTCGTGGCGTTTGGCGACGGGCAAAACGACGTCGAGATGCTGGCCATGGCCGGCGTCGGCATCGCCATGGGCAACGCCCACGAAAGCGCCCGCAAGGCCGCGCTGCTGCTCACCGGCAGCCACGAGACCGATGCCATCGCCGAGGTGGTGCGCCGGGTGCTGCTCGCCCCGGGCTGCGACGCCGGGGCCGTTCCCGCCGATCGGTAGACGCTACTCGTAGCAGGGCCAGGGTTCGGGCATGCGGTAGTTTTCCGGTGGGGCGATGCCGCTCGTCGTCTGCACGTTTTCGGCGAACCGGCGCAGCAGCCGCAGGTCGTCGGCGATGTCGGCGTCGGCCTGCCCTTCGAGCCAGGTGCTCGCGCGCCCGTCGACAGTCGCGAGGATGGCCAGCGCCCCGCCGTAGTCGCCCGCGGCCGCCCGCACGGCGGCGAGTTGCATGCCCACGAACACGTTGAGCATGGCGTAGGCCTTCGCCACGGTGGCATCGTCGAACTCGCCCGCGGCGGGGGCATCGGCGGGGGCCGTGCGCGTCGCGACGGCGACATCGTCGGACACGATGGTGGCCGTGCCGGGGACGCGGTACTGGATGTGCAGCGTGCCGGCCGTGAGCGCCGCCGGGCCCGTGGGGGCGCCCGGCCGCGGCACGAGCTGGATGACGATGCCGCCGCCGCCGCCGCGCCGCCCGGGCACGACGTCGGCCGCGCTGCGCCGCTCGGCGAGGAACAGGCTCGGAATCTCGATGTAGGCCTGCGTCCTGGCCGTGGTGGCCCGGGTCGTGCCGTAGACCTGGCCAATCCAGTAGCCGCCGGCGACTTCGAAGCGCAGGCGCACGTCCTCGGCGAGCGGGAAGAACGAGGTCTCGACTTCCTGGGTGAACACTTCTTCGACCGCGGCGGGGTCTTCGAGGAAGTAGAAGGTGCCGTTGCCCGTCTCGGAGAGCCCGCGCATGAGGGCGACGTCGAACTCGGCGCCCACCCCGATGGTCGTGATGCCGAACCCCTGTGCGGCGTAGGCTGCGGAGAGGCGCACGAGCCGCGCGGCGCTCGCGATGCCCGTGTTGGCGAGGCCGTCGGACAGCAGGATGACGCGGTTCTGCGTGTCGCCGCCCGCGTGCGCCGCGACGCGTTCGTAGGCGAGCCGCAGGCCGTCGTAGAGGTTGGTCTGGCCGCCGGCCTGCACGTTGTCGATGGCGGCCGCGAGCGCCACCGAATCGCCGGACACCGCCTCGACGAGCACGTCGGCCGCCGTGGCGTACGTGACGAGCGTGATGCGGTCGTTGGCGTCGAGCGCCGTCAGCATCTTCTTGAGGCCGCGTTTCAGGTAGGTGAGTTTGTCGCCTTCCATGGAGCCGCTCACGTCGATGGCGATGGCCAGGTTGAGCGGCTTCGCCGTGAGCGCCGCCGGGTCGAGCGCCGTGTTCATGCCGATGAGCAGCAGCGTGCCGACCGAGCCGCTGACGAAGTTCGGGCCCACGCCGACGGCTGTCTGGAAGCATACGTCGTGGCCGCAATCGGCCGCCGGCAGGTCGAGTTTGTGCTCGTTGAAGAACCCGACGTCGTCCATGGCGTTCGGGCCGGGGATGCCGCCCGACTCGACGATGGCGCGAAAGAGGCCGAAGTCCTGCGAGCCGCCTTGTCCGACCCCGGGCGAGATGCCGGTGCCGCCGCCGCCCTCGGAACCGCAGGCCGCGACGAACGCGAGCCCGGCCAGAAACGCCACGAAACGATGGGGAACGTTGCGCCGCATGGGGTTGCTCCGTCAGCGCGCGCGGCGCGCGGGGGCGAGCACCTGTTCGACGGTGACGACTTCGAGGTCGCTGCCGACCGCGTCGGACCCGGGCGAACAGGGCGCGTTCAGCACGTCGCGCACGGCGGCCTGCACGACGTGCACGTCGAAGGTGGCGGCGGCCGTGAGCGCGAGCGTGCCGCTTTCGCCCGGCGCGAGCGTCAACTCGGCGCCGCCGGCGTTCGCGAGCAACACCCGCGCGTTGCGGCCCACGCTGCCGCAGGCGTCGGCGAGCACGGGGCAGTCGGCGCGCGGCTCGACGACCGCGACGATGTCGGCGCTCGTGGGCTGCGGCCCAATGCCGGCCCCGCGCACGAGCCGCACCACGAGGGAGGCGGGCGCGGCCGCAGCCGGCGGCGCCGGTTCGACGGGCGCCGGACGTTCGACGAGCGTGATGCTCAGGCCCGCGGCCGGCGCGGCGACGGGCCCGCCGCTCGTCGTGAAGTCGGCGAAGTGCACGCGGTCGCCGACGGCGAAGGGCCAGGCGGCCTCGGGCATGCAAAGGTAGAAGCGTTCGGCGGTGGCCGCTGCGCTGTCTTGCAGGCTGATGCCGAGGCAGCCGTCGGGGCCCGAATCGACGGCCACGATGCGTTCTTGCCGCGGCAACGGCTCGCTCCAGGCGAGCCGGTCGGCCTCGGGCAGCGCCGCGCAGGCGGCCGTCGGCGTTTCGTTTGCCGGCACGAGCGGGAAGGCCACGGCCTCACCGACCGCGGTCGCCTGGAGCCGCTCGGCCTCGACCGTGATGGCCACGGCGCCCGTGTCGAGGTCGGCAGAATCGCTTTCGCCGGGATGGCTCGTGACCGGCGGCCGGCCGTTTTGCCAGAACAGCACCTGCGGTTGCAGACCGTCGATTTCGAGCCGGACGGCGTAGCAGTCGCGCGGCGAGGCGGTGAGCGCGTGGTCCCAGGCGGGGATGTTCGTATGGGGCGGCGCGATCCAGGTGCGGGCGGCGGCGTAGATGGGCCCGCCGAGGTGGCGAACCGGGTCGGTGGCCACTTCGAAGCAGTCGAGCTGCACGTCGGGCAGCACTTCGTAGAGACGGATGAACAGTTCGCCGTCGGTGGCGTTGTGCAGGTACACGTCGGCCTGGATGTCGACGTAGTAGTCGCTCGGGTCGGGCTTGGGCGACGTGGCCGTGCAGAACACGAGCGCGACGGCCGCAACGGCGCCGCTGAGGCCGCGCCGGAGCCCGTTCGGCCAAGCCGGGGCCGCGCTTGCCACCGCGCCGAAGAGACGCCGACCGAAGAACGCGGACGAGAGCGCCAGCATGGGCAGCGCGAGCAGATCGCTCGGGTCGGCCCGTGGGTGAAACGGAATGCCCACTGCGCCGAGCAACGCCGTGCTCGTCGCCGCGACGGTCGGTGAGAGTTTGAGGAGCGCGAAGACGCCGCCCACGGCCGCGTGGCAGGCCCGCCAGGTCGCCCCGCGGCGCACCCGCAGGAGGTAGCCGAGCAGCGCGGGCGCCACGAGCAGCCCGGCGAAATCGCTTAGTTTCCCGGTGAGCCAGGGCGGCAGCAGGCCGGACCCCTTCCAGAGATGGTCGTTGAGCGCCAGGAGCGCGAGCGCCAGAAGCCACAACGGGTGGAGCAGCACGCGGCCCCAGGGCAGCGGAGTGCTCGGCTGCGGGTCGCGCTGCGATACCATGCTGACAAGCCTCATGAGCCATCCTTCGCGACGGAAACGCGCGATGGGCCGCACCATAGCAGGACGGCGGGGGGCACTTCAACTCGGGGGTCGGCGCCCCGAATCGTCGGGTCCCCGGCACCGGCCCGCGGGCCGGACCCGGTGGTCAACGTTTGCACATGGGGCGGATTTTCCCTACGCCGCCCGACCCGCCCACCCGCCGCAGGTCCGCTGCCCATGCGGCCCCACTCGCTGGCATCGTCTGTGCAGGCGGCTGACCGTGGACGCTCGGGCGATGGACGGGCCGGGTGGGGAAACTGCCGCGGGGGCGCCGTGGCGGCCACTCCCACGCGGGCAACGGCAAGGAGGGGAACCATGGAGGCACACCATCCGAAGACGAAGAGGGGCCGGCGCTATCGCCGTCTGCTGTGGACGACGGCGCTGCTCCTGGTCGCGGGCGGCTGCGCGGCCGGGGCCGAGGGGCCGGCGGTCCTGGGGCCGGGGGAAGGGCACGCGGCGCTCACGGCCGGCCGCACGCTCTACCCCACGTTCCAGAATTGGCCGACCGACGTCGTCGGCTTCCGTCTGCCGCGGCTGCCCGACGGGGCCTTCCATGTGACCGGCGACTGCACGGCGTGCGACGAACTGCGCATCGAAATCCGGTACCAGGCCCCCGAAGCCGCGGACTTCAGTGCGTGGAGCGTGTACTGGGACTCGCGTTGGCGCGACGCCCCGAACCGCCCGTTGCTCGACCCCTGGACGACGACCAGCACGACGGTGCGCTTCCCGGACTGCCAGCGCGTCGCGAGCGCCCCGCCCTACGACCAATTCGCCTGCCGCTTCGACGACTTCGTGGGCCGCGAGGGCCGCTACGAGTTCAAGGCCACGTCCTGGGTGCCGCTGCCGCGCGTGTCGCAGGCCACGGTCACGTTCACGGCGCCGGCGGCCGAGGGGCACGACATCACGTTCCTGTGGCCGAGCCGCAACCGCACGGCGACGGTGACGCTCACGCAGGACCAGGGCACGGGCGACACCGTACCGACGCTCGACGTGGTGCACCTCTACGGCACGCCTTGGCAGCGCGGCTACGCCCACGGGTTCCTCCTGGCCGAAGACATCCGCGAGACCCTCGTCGGCGCGCTGAACGAGTTCTACCGCTGCACCGACCGCATCCCGGTCGTCGGCGGCACGCCGGTCTGCTACGAGTCGACGAGTCCGGAGGGGGTACGCACGCTCATGCCGCGGCATCTCGACTTGCCGGCCATCTTGCGCATGGAGTTCGAAGGGATGCTGGCCGGGATGAACGCACGGCTCGGCGATGCCGAGGGACGGGTGCCCTACACCTTCCCGGCCTGCCCGAACAGCCCCTGCGGGCAGCACCCCGACCACGTCACGCTCGACGACCTCATCATGCTCAACACGCTCGACGAATTCTGCCGCAGCTTCATGGTGTTCGACGACCGCACCATCGACGCGAGCGCCAGCCCCGGCGTGGGACGGCTGGCCGCGTTCAGCATCGAATGGGCCGGCTCGTTCCGGGGCCGCAGCCGGCTGTACGTCCACCACGTGAGCGACGAGAATGTGTTCGCGCACGCCTCGTGGCCCGGCTTCATCGTGGGCTACGGCCCGCTGCTGAACACCTTCGGGGTGACGAGCCCGGGCATCGTGACCGCTCCGGGACGCCCGAGCCTGGCCGAGAACTACGCGCACTTCGTGGCCGACCCCGGCGACATCCGCCGCGTGCTCGGGGCCGAGGTCCGGGCGGCCTTCGAGCCCGGGCCAGAGACGGCGCTCGCACTCGCCGCGGCGGTCGGCGGCCGACTGGGCGAGACCGGTGTCTTTCCGAGCCATTCGGCCGATTTCGTGGGCCCGCAGCCGTTGTGCGGCACCCTCGACGTCTTCACGCTCGAGATCCTGACGAACGCCGGGCTCGCGCTTCGCGAACCGGGCGACATCACGCAGCCCATCGACGCGCAGAGCACGCTCTACGACGAGTCGCTCGGCTTCTTCCAGGCCGCCACGTGCTGCTCGCACCTGGCACTCTGCGACCTGCCCGAACCGCTCTCGTGCAACGGCGGTTGCGTCGACGTCATCGACGACCCCGGGGTGTCCTACGGCCGCTCCGACGACTACGACCGCATCTTCACGCAGCTCACGAACGAGGACAACCACGGGGTGCAGCCCCCCCACCTCCAGCGCACGAGCCTCACGAACGCCGAACGCATCCTCCAGGATGTCGCCGAGGAGAGCGGTCTGCTCATCTTCTCGGTGCTGCTGCCGACCACGCGCGAGTGGCTGCTCGGCTTCAACACGGCGCTCGAAGCCGACGGCGGCAAACGCGAGGCCCAGGCGTTTCTGACCTGGCCGCACATCGAGACGGCGCCGCTCGAACCTATCGGCTGCGAGGGCGCGCGCAGCGGCGACCTTACGAACGACGGCCTGTGGTCGGCTGCCGATGCCCAGGTCGCCTTCCAACTGGCGCTCGGACTGTTCGACGACCAGCCCGCGGAGCCCTTCCTCGTCCCCCTGTGCCGCGCCGACTGCAACGGCGACGGCGACGTCACGGCCGGCGACGCGCAGGCCATCTTCATGGCCGCGCTCGGCCTCCTGGAAGGCTGCATCGACCCGCTTCCGTAGCGCTGCGCCGCCCTCCCGGTCCCTGCGCGTCCTGCCTCCGTGGAACCGCCGTTGAACCGCCGCCCCGCGCGGGCCTACAATCCTGGCGTCGGTCCGGGACGGCGGTCCGGCCACGCGTGGCTTGCCAGACGGGGGACTCTCGACGCAGCGGTGCGGGCGGCGCGCCCCGGCAGAGGAGGGGTGGAGATGAACCGCGGGACATGCAGGCGCTTCACGGTTCTCGGTGCATGGGGGCTCTGGCTGCTGACCCTCGCGACGCCGCGGCCCGCGCAGGGCGACGACGAAACGCTCTGCACGTACGACGGCGACGTCACCGGCAACGGCGCCATCACGGCCGGCGATGCGCAGAGCGCCTTCGCCATCGTACTCGGCACCCTGCAGCCCACCTGGCGGCAGGGCTGCGCGGCCGACTGCAACGGCAGCGGGAGTGTCACGGCCGCCGATGCCCAGCAGATCTTCGCCGCGGCCCTTGGGTTCGACGCCTGCGTCGGCGGCTGCGGCCCCGACGCCTACGAGCCTGACGACAGCACCGCCGCCGCGAGCCCCCTCACCCCGGGCGAGCCGCCGTCGCACTCGCTGTGCCCGGCGGGCGACAGCGACTGGTTTTCGTTCGGGCAAGACGCGGCGCGATCCGTGGTCGTCTCGACGAGCGGCCCGGCGGGCGACACCCGAATCAGGCTGTTCGACGAGAACGCGGCGCTCCTCGCCGAAGACGACGATGGCGGCGCCGGGCGGTTTTCCCGGGTGGCCGTGGGCCTCGCGGCGGGCCGCTACCTCGTCGAAGTCACGAGCTACGACCCCGCCGCGGCCATCCCGGCCTACTCGGTGAGTCTCGGGCTCGACCCCGAGGTTGCCTGTGGCGACGGCGCCGACGACGACGGCGACGGGCTCGCCGACTGCGCCGATGCCGACTGCGCGGGCGAGTTCGGCTGTGAGCCGGGCGCCGAACGCTCCTGCGGCGACGGCCGCGACAACGACGGCGACGCGGCCCCCGACTGCGCCGACCCCGACTGCGCCGCGAGCGCATTCTGCACGGTCGAGACGTGTGTGCCCGCGTTCACCGAGATCGCCTGCGGGGACGCGATTGAGGCCACAACCGGCGGCGAGGAAAACCAAATCGGGGCGTATGACTGCGAGCCCGAACCGTTGCCCGGGCCCGAGCGCTACTACCGCTTCTCGGTGCCCACGCCGGCCAGCGTGTCGGTGCGGCTCGCCGAATCGAGCGCCCGCCTGCGGCCGCTGGTGTTGGTCGAGCAGTGCGCCGACGCGGCCTGCGTCGACTTCGTCGGCGCCGCCGCGCGTTTCGCCGCCGAGCCTGGGGTCGACTACTTCGTCGTCGTCGACGGCCCGGAGCCCACGGGGGCGACGTTTGCGCTACGGGTCGACTGCCTGTTCGCCGAGGTCTGCATTGGCGGCAGCGACGAGGACGGCGACGGCGCCACGGATTGCGCGGATGACGACTGTTTCCCGACCCCGCCGTGCGAACCGTATGCCGAGACTTCGTGCTTCGACGGCTTCGACAACGACGGCGATGGCCAGACCGACTGCAGAGATGGCTACTGCCAGGAGACCTTCGACGAGTGCACACCCTGCGACCGCGACCCCTACGAGCCCGACGACGAGGTCGGCGGTGCCACGCCGCTGACGCCGGGCGAAGCGCAGACGCACTCGCTCTGTCCGCGGGGCGACCTGGACTGGTTCACCTTCGAAATCCTGACCGCCGTCGAGGCCCGCCTCGCGACCGACGGCCCCTTCTCGGAGAGTTGGTGGCCGGGCAGCGAGCTCACGCTCTACGACGCGAACTACGTGCCGCTGATCACGGCTCATGGGACGGGCTACTCGCCGTGGGGCGTCATCCGCACGGCCCTGCCGCCTGGCCGCTACTACGCGACCGTGGCCATGCGCCCCGGTAGCGAGCGCCCCATCGCGGCGTACACGGTGCGCCTCTCGCTCGCCCCCGAGAACGACTGCGACGACGGCCGCGACGACGACGGCGACCTCACGATCGACTGTCGCGACCCGGACTGCCAGGGCCGCAGCGGCTGTCTGCCGGGTCCCGAGATGACGTGCGACGACTTCCTCGACAACGACGGCGACGGCCCGACCGACTGTGACGACGACGACTGTACGGCCGACCCGAGTTGCACGGTCTTCCGTTGCGAACCGAACAACCCGCCGCTCGCCTGTGGCGCCACCCTGCGGGCCAGCACCCGCGGGCGGCCCAATCAACTCGCGGCGTACGACTGCTCTGCGGCCCCGCTGCCGGGCGGCGAACAGGTCTATCCGCTCGCTGTCGTCGCGCCCACGGCCGTGACGGTACGGCTCCTCAGCAGCGACGCCGACCTGCGGCTCGCGCTGCTGGCCGATACGTGCAGCGACAACGCCTGCGTGCGCGGGCTCGGCTCCGGGACGCAAACGTATGCGTTGGCCCCGGGGCGCAACTACTTCCTCGTCGTCGACAGCGCGAGCCCACGGCCGGCCGACTTCACGCTGGCCCTCGACTGCGCGCTCGGCGAAGACTGCCTGAACGCCCGCGACGACGACGGCGATGGCCAGGCCGACTGCCAGGATGCCGACTGCTACGGCAGCGACGGCTGCGGCTACGGCCTCGAGCGGCAATGCTTCGACGGCCGCGACGAAGACGGCAACGGCCAGACCGACTGCGACGACGAGGCCTGCGTGACGTCCTGCCAGGTGCGTTGCGAGGCCGACGGCTACGAACCCGACGATGACCTCGCGCAGGCGACGCCGCTACTGCCGGACACGCCGCAGGCCCACACGATGTGCCGACGCGGCATCCCCTGGTCGGATGACTACTACCGCCTCGAACTCCCGAACGACGCTACCGTCTTCGTGGGCGACCCGCGGCGCGACCAGCGCGGCTTCGACGCGGTGCTGTACGACGCTACGGGGCAACAGGAACTCATGCGCGGCGACCGCCGGGTCGTGGACTTCCTGCCGGCCGGCAGCTACGTCTTCGTGGCCGAAGGCCGGTTCATGCGCACCGCCGGCTACCGCTACGACGCCTGGCTCGTCGTGGGCCCCGAGGCCGACTGCGCCGACGGCGTCGACAACGACGGCGACGGCGCGACCGACTGCCAGGAACCCGAGTGTGGCTGGACGGGGCGTTGTCGCTATGCGGTCGAGGGGCTCTGCCGCGACGAGTTCGACAACGATGGCGACGGGACGGTCGACTGCTTCGACCCCGACTGCCAGAACGCCGCCGAGTGCGCCCCAGCGGGCTGCGGCCCGCTCGCCCCGCCGCTCTACTGCACGTCCGAGGTCGTCGGCCACACGGGTGCCGGCGTCGCCTTCATGGCCGACTACGCCTGCGGCGGCGGGCATGCCGTGGGCCCCGAAGTGGTCCACGAACTCGTGGTCGACCCCGGCCAGCAAGTCGAACTCGGCCTCGAATCGCCCGACGGCGTGCTGAGCCTGTTCCTGCTCGGGCCCGAGTGTACGGCCGGTGGGTGTCAGGGCACGGCGCGGGCGCGGCTCCCGTTGCGGCCGGAAGCGGGCAGCCTGTACTTCGTGGCCGTCGACGGCCCCGTGGCGGCCGACTACCGCCTCACCGTCACGTGCCGGGCACCCGAAGACTGCGAGAACGGTGCCGACGACGACGGCGACGGGCTCGTCGACTGCGCCGATCCCGACTGCGCAGGCGTCGGCCCGTGCGACTTCGGCGCCGAGGCGCGCTGCACGGACGGCCTCGACAACGACACCGACGGCCAGACCGATTGTGCCGACGGCGACTGCGTCGAAACGTTCGCCTGCCCGCCGACCTGCGTGCCCGACGCCTACGAGCCCGACGATCTGCCGCCGCCTGCCCCCGTCACGTGGCTGCAGCGCGACGTGCCGCAGACGCATTCGCTCTGCCCGGGCGGCGACGCCGATTCCTTCATGTTCCGGGTCGACGGGTTGGCGGAGGCTTCGCTCGTCACCTTCGGGCTCGTCGGGGGGACGGACCTCGTGCTGTTCGGCGAAGGCGGCTTCGAAGAGGCCCTTGACGTGGCCGGCGGGGGCTATGGAGCGTTCTCGCAGGTCACGACGTGGCTCTCGGCCGGCACGTACCTCGCCGTGGTGCGCGAAAACGCGGAGGGCCGCGGGTTCGGCGTACCGCGCTACGACATCGCCCTCTCGACCTGGCCGGAGACGCGCTGCGACGACCACGCGGATGAAGACGGCGACGGGACCACCGACTGTGCCGACTACGACTGCACAGGGGCCGCGCACTGCGAGTACCCGACCGAGCGACTCTGCGGCGACGGCCACGACAACGATGGCGACGCCCTCATCGACTGCGCCGACCCCGACTGCGCCGGCACGCCCGACTGCTTCACCGCGGCGTGCACGCCGAACGGCGCGACGCTCGGCTGCGGCTCGGCCGTCCGCGAGAGCACGGCCGGCCTGCCGCGCCAACTCGAACGCTACGACTGCGCCTGGTGGCCCGCGCCGGGGCCCGAGCGCATCTACCCGTTGCGGGTAAGCGCGCCGCAGACCGTCACCGTCTCCGTGGGCCCCACGAGCGAGCGCCACGACGTTTTCGTGCTCGCCGAGGCGTGTGCCGACAACGCCTGCGTGGCCGCCTCGTTCGCCGGCCAGACCCGCTTCCTCGCGCTGCCCGGCACGACCTACTACCTGGTGGTCGACAGCCGCGGGCTTGTCGGCAGCGACTTCCTGCTCACGGTCGACTGCGCCCTCGGCGAAGACTGCACGAGCAGCGGCGACGACGATGCCGACGGCCTCGCCGACTGCGCCGACCCCGACTGCGACGGTCTTGCCGGCTGCGAGCCCGGGGGCGAGTTGCACTGCGAAGACGGCCTCGACAACGACGGCGACGGCTTCAGCGACTGCGCCGACCTCGACTGCGCGGCGCTGCCCATCTGCGCGGCCGACGCGTGCGTACCGAGCGGCAAACCCATCGCCTGCGGCCAGACCGTCCTTGGCGACACCGGCGACGGCGAAAACCACATCGAGGCCTACGACTGCGTGCCGTGGGCCGAGACCGGGCCCGAAGTCGTCTACACCCTGGTGTCCGCCGGCGGGCTCGTGGTGGCTCGCCTCGACGACGAGAGCGCCGCGACCGACCTCTTCCTGCTCAGCGAACGGTGCCGCGGTGACGCCTGTGTCGCCGCCTCGGAGTCCGTCGCCCTGGCCCTCACCCGTCCCGGCGAAACGCTCTACGTCGTGGTCGATGGCCGCTACGGGGACTCCGGCCCCTACGAACTGACGGTGACCTGCCCGTAGGCGACGGCCGCCCCTCCGGCCGCTACAGGGGGTCGACGCAGCTCGCGAGGCCGAGGGCGGCGGCGAAGATGCGTTGCGCATCGGCGGCCGTGACGGCGCCGTCAGCCGTGCAGTCCGCGGCGCAGCCCTCCGTCGGGGTCGGGTCGTAGGCCCCGAGCACGATCGCAAAAGCACGCTGTGCGTCGGCGGCCGAGAGGCGTCCATTGCCGGTGACATCGCCGTGGTGGCGGCAGGGCGGGACGCTGCGGGCGCGGTTCAGCACGACATTGTCGTAGGCGAAGAACCCCGCGAGCGCCACGACCAGGTCGAGGTCGCCGTCGCCGTCCACATCGCCGAGGTCGAGCCCATCCGGCCCGCGGCCCGCGGCATAGTTGCAGGGCGCCCCGAAACCGCCTGGGCCGGCTCCGGGGATGACGATGAAGTCGAAGTTGGGCCCGCAGTCCTGGCTGACGACGATGTCGGGGCTGAGGTCGAGATCCAGGTCGCCGATGACCAGGCGGTGCGCGCCGCAGGTATCGACGACGTGCACGGGGTCGCGAAACGTCCCGTCGCCGCGGCCGGGCAGCATCAGGACCGAATCGCCGGTGGCCAGCGCCACGTCAACCAGACCGTCGGCGTCGAGATCGTGGGCGGCGACGGCATAGGGGTACCCACCCACCTCGTAGGTGACCGGGTCGGCGAAGGTGCCGTCCCCCTGGCCGAGCAGCGCGAAGAGGAGCCCCGGGCTTTCGTCGTCGGTGGCCAGGAGGTCGAGTCGCCCGTCGCCATCGAGGTCGCCGAGCGTCACGGCGCGGAGACCGCTGCCGAGCGTCGGCCGCGCGCGCTCGGTGAAGGCCCCATCACCGTGGCCAAGCAGGCTGGCCACGCGGCCGGCTCGGAGCGCGACCGCCAGGTCGAGGTTGCCGTCGCCGTCGAGGTCGCCGGCCGCCAGGGCCGCGAAGACGAGTTGGGGCTCCACGAGCACGTCTTGGGCCAACCCGAAGCTGCCGTCGCCCTGACCGGCCACGAGCGTCACCCCGCGCTCGCTCAGACTGGCGGCCGCGATGTCGGGCGACCCGTCGTTCGTGAAATCGGCCACCACGAAGTCCTGCACGTCGCGGCCCATGTCGTAGAACCCGGAAACGTGGAACGTGCCGTCCCCGTTGCCGAACGCCACCTGCAGATCGTCGTTGTCGGCACGCCGGATCGCCTGGGCCAGGTCGAGGCGACCGTCGCCGTTGAAGTCGCCGAACTTGGCCAGGCCGGGGTAGCCATAGCCGCTCGGAACGGCTGCCCGCGCAGGGAGCCCCCCGGCGGGCAGGCCATACAGCACGGCCGCCCGAGCGTGGTCGGCGAGCGCCAGGTCGCTCGACCCGTCCCCGTCGAAATCGCCCGCCGCGAGGTCCCAAGGCTGCACGCCGGCGATGAGCGGGCCGAGCGCCCGCAGCGCGCCGCCTTCGTCGCCGAGGAGCACGAAGAACGAGTTGTCATGCTCGCTCGCGGCGACGTCAAGCGGGCCAGCGCCATCCAGGTCGGCGATGACGACGTCCCAGAGTTCACTCGTGCCCAGGGCGTAGATGCTGGCCTCTGCGAAACTCCCGTCGCCGCGACCGAAGAAGACGCAGAGGAGTTCGCTGGCGGTGGCGATGACCGCCAGATCGAGGGCCCCATCGCCGTTCAGGTCGCCGCTGGCCACCCCCTGGGGCCCGTCGGGCGCGGCGAGCAGCGCGTGGGCATCGAACGCGCCGTTGCCGTAGCCGATCAGGATGGCGACCGTATCGCTGGACGCGTCGGTGACCGCCGCGTCGAGCACGCCGTCGCGGTTGAAGTCGCCGAGCGCGATGGATGTGGCGTTGCCGTCCGACCCGAACAGTTGCCTCAGGTGGAACGTGCCGTCGCCGTTGCCGAGCAGGGTGGCAACAAGCACGTTGTCGGAGAGCCCGACCACGAGGTCCAGTTGACCGTCGCCGTCGAGGTCGCCCGCGGCCAGCGCGAACGGTTCCTGTTCGAGCGACAGGGAAAGCGGCGGCCGCAGCGTGCCATCCCCGTTTCCCCCCCAGAACGAGACGCCCGGGACGCGGGGGTCGGCCGAGACGAGGTCGACGTGGCCATCCCCGTCGAAATCGCCGGTAGCAAGGCCGTTTTGGCTGGTGTCGAGCGGCACGGGCGGCCCCGCCTCGAATTGGCCCCCGGAGCCGAGGTCGACCAGAATCCGCACGTCGTGCGTCTGCCCGTCGAAGACGACCAGGTCGTCACAGCCGTCACCGTCGAAATCGCCGGCCGCCACGGAGGATTCGTTCGTGCCGAGATCGTAGCGTACCCAGGACGAAAACAGCGGAAAGATCGGGTCGCGCTGCTCCGCCGGGAGTCGCCCCGGCCAAAGCGTGCACGCCAGCCAAACCCCTACGCCCCAGACCACCGTTCGCTGCGCACGCATGCCTTCCCTCCCCTGGGCAGGCGCGTTCGCCGCCTGCCCGCGCACACCGCAAGCAGCAGTATAGTCAGGGCGTTGGGGCCGTACCAAAACGCGGCGCGCGCCCGGCGGAGCCGCCCCGGGCCGCCTTGGGATCGCGCGAAACCGGGGCCCGGTTGACGTCGCGCGCGGCGGCCGCCTATGCTCGCCGCAGCACGCGGCGTGAGCAGCACCCGCAGGAGGAGACTCCCATGGCCGAACCATCTCGAACCACCGTGCCGGGCGCGCCGCGGATACGCGTCACGCTGCTGGCGCTCGCGCTCCTCGGCCTGCCGCGGCCGGCCGCGGCCACGGGGGCCTGCGAAGACCTGAAGCTGCTGCGCACGCTCGTCGGGGTGTCCGAGGGCCGCGGCGAATGGCTCGTCGAAACCGCCCGCGAAGGGTGTGAAGAAGTCGAGACCGACGACGGCGAGCTCGAGGAGCAGCGCGGCACCCTGCACGTCGTCGAGGCCGTCGGGCGCGACGGCAAGACTGCGCGCCGCTTCCTCTCCGAGACCGACCCCGCGGCCATCCGGCGCTACGGCAAGCCGGGCGGCGAGCCGCCCACGGAGCCGGCGACCGCGCTCGAAGCCTATCGCAAGACGGGCGCTTTCGTTTCGCCCGCGACGTTCATCGCGAGCCCGAGCGGCGCCTGCCGCGCCGTGGTCGAAGACGGCGAGACGCGCCCCGACCAGGCCGGCTTCAGCGAGACCGCGGTGCAGCTGCGCCTCACGTCCGGGGGCAAGGAACTCGTGGCCGTGCCGCTCGGCCACCACGTCCTAGACGAGCCGGGCTTCGCCGTGCACACCCTGTTTCTGCCGACCGCCCGCGAAGTGTGGGTCTGGGCCGGGCTGCCCGTGTGCGTGGGCGGGCCGCCGCCTGGCTACTTCGGCGAGGACGATGCCGGCGACTGCTACTCCGAGGTGCAGGTCGTGACGCAGCGGCTCACGCTGGCCGCGCACCCCGCGCTGGCCGTGTGTTTTGGCGCGGCGGGCGGGCCGGCGGCGCCGGCGGCGGCTCCACCCGCCCCCGCAACGCCGGGGCCGCGCTGACCGGCCCCAGGGCTTCGGCGGACCGTTCCGAGCCGCGGACGGCCGCTTCACGATGCGGCCGGCGCCCGGCCGGCGGCTGGACACAGAGGGACGCATGGCTACCTCCCAGACGGCAGCACGGTTCGCTGGGGTCGTGGGACTGATGCTCTGGGCCCTTGCTCCTCCCGGGGTGGCGCGGGGCGCCGGGCCCGCGGGGCCGGCGGCAGCCGGCGCGCGCGACGCCTGCTACGCCCACGGCGACGTCAACGGCGACGGCGTCGTGTCGTCGGGCGATGCGCTCATCGCCTTCCTCATCGGACTCGGCATGCACACGCCGACCGAAGCCGAAGGGTGCGCCGCCGACTGCAACGGCAACGGCGTCATCTCCACCGGCGACGCCCAGGACATCTTTCTCGAGGCACTCGGCGCCGGCGTCTGCCCGCACGACCTGCCGAATGGCCAGTCCTGCCTCGTCGGCGGCGACTGCGCGAGCCTGCATTGCCAGAGCAACCTCTGCTGTGCCGGAGGCGACTGCTGCCTCACGGTCGCCGGCTGCCCCCCCGACCACAGCCCGCCGCCCGTTTGCGACAGCCCCGCAACGTGCCAGGGCACGCGCACCGAGGCGAGCTGCCTCGACTACCGCTGCGGCTCGACGGCGCCCATCGCCGACGACTCGGCCTGCGACGCCGCCGTCCTCGCGAGCGAGTGCGGCCTCTACCTCCCGCTCTACTGCACCGGTAGCCCCGAGCAGACGCCGCCGCTTTGTCCGGACGGCTGCACGAGCGACGGCGACTGCGACCCCGAGGCCTCGTGCCTGCACGACGAATGCTGCATCCCGGACGTCGCGGTGGCCTGCGGCCCCGACGACGACGTCTGGTCGTTCGACTCCTGCGGCAACGCCGGGTCGCTCATCGAGAACTGTGCCGATGAGCCCCACGGCACCTGCGTCGCGGGCGCATGTCGCTGTCTCTACGGTTGGACCGGCCCCGACTGCGCCGAATGCAGCCCCGGCTGGGTCGGCCCCGACTGCGACACCTGCGTGTTCCGCGTCGACATCGACGCCACGGCGCCGCAGCCCGACGGCCTGAGTTGGGCGACGGCGTTCACCACCGTGCAGCCCGCCGTCGATGCTGCCTACGCCGTCGTGAGCGCGCCCGACGGGCCGCCCGGCTGCGAGGTCTGGGTCGCCGAAGGCGTCTACAGCATCTATCGCACAGCGCGCACCGACACCCTCACCCTGCGCGAAGACGTCTCGGTCTACGGCGGGTTCGCGGGCAACGAGAATGCGCGCGACGAACGCGACTGGCGCCTCCACGAGACCGCGCTCGACGGCCTGGACCAGAGCTACCACGTGGTGCTCGGCGCCGACGACTCGCACATCGACGGCTTCACCATCACGCGGGGCCGGGCCAACGGGGCGGCCTATGTGCACGACGCGGGCGGCGGGCTGCGCAACTTCTACCAGTCGACCTCGGTCGCGAACTGCCGCTTCATCGCCAACCGGGCCATCAACGGGGGAGCCATCCACGCGGTGGTCGCCGCCGCGATGGTCGATTCGTGCGAATTCCGCGACAACGTCGGCTTCACCTTTGGCGGCGCCATCCACAGCACGACCGCCACCACCACCGTCACGAACTCGCTCTTCGTCAACAACAGCGCCGACTACGGGGCCGTGTTCGCAAACAGCGGGGCGGTCGCCACCATCACGAACTGCACCTTCGTCGAGAATGTGCCCGAATACAGCGCCTCGGTGGCCTACAACTGGGACGGGTCGCGAATCGAACTGCGCAACAGCCTGTTCTGGGGCCACCCCGTTTCGCCGTTCGTCAACATCGGCATCGCGCGGACGACCGTCAGCTACAGCGCCTCCGACCAGGGACTGGCGGGCGACGGCAACGTGGATCTCTACGACCCCGTCTTCGTCGGCGCCGACGACTTCCACCTCCTGGCCGGCGCTCCCTGCATCGATGCGGCAAACGGCACGGTCGCCCCGCCGTTCGATGCCGAGGGCCGGGCGCGCTGTGACGACCCGGCCGTCACGAACACCGGCGTCGGCAGCCCCGACTACGTCGACATGGGGGCCTACGAACGATGCGAGTAGGCCGCGGACGGCGGCGGAGAGCGGGTTGGGCGGGCGATTGACGACCGGTGGGGGCGGGAGGGCTCAGCGCCCGAGCGTCGCCCGCGCCACGGCGCGCAACGCCGCGGCGTCGGCCGCGGGCAGCCCCGGCGGCTCGTACGGCGCCGGGCCGAAATCGGCGCGGCCCGTGAGTTCCAGGTAGAAGACGCAGGCCACGAGGTAGCTCCCGGGCAGGTCCGGGTGCGAGCCGTCGGCGGCAAAAAGCGGGATGTCGGGGTGGGCAGCGAGGGTCGCTTCCCAGGCGTCGCCGGCCGGCACGTAGACGCCCGCGGCGGCCGTGGCCGCCTGGAGATAGGCCGCGCGCAGGCCGGCCTGCATGGCGGCCGGGCTGCCGCCGCTCCAGGGCTCGCTGTAGGCCGCGTGGCCCTCTGCCCGGGCCCAGGTCTCGTAGAACGCGGGGGTGGCGCCGGCTGCCCAGATTTCGGCCGCGAGCGTCGCGGCCGCCGCCTGGAAGTCGGCCGGGCTGGTGAGCGGCTCGGTGCTCTGCCCTTGCAGGACGACCACATCGAGGCCGCCCGCCCGGATGCGGGCGAGCGCACCCGTGGTCTCCAGGTGGTCGCGGAGCCGGGCGCCGCCAACGGTCACCGACTCGACCGCGATCGTGGGGGCCACGCCCGAGGCGGCGGCGAGCGCCGCGACGAGCGCCGGCAGGTCGTTGACGAACGTGTAGCTGTTGCCGACGAACAGCACCACGAGCCGCAGCGGGAAGACCGGGGGCGTGTCGGGGCCGGCGTCGGCCGGGGTGACGTCGGGGGCGGCGTCGGGCGTGGCGTCGGGCGTTGATGCGTCGGGCGTTGATGCGTCGGGGACAAACTCGGGCAAGGCATCCGCCGGGATGTCGGCGAGGGCATCGGGCACGAGGTCGGACGGGGCATCTGCCGGGGCGTCGGCGGGCACGGCGTCTCGGCCGATGTCGGGCGTGGCCGGGACGTCGGCCGGGACCGGGGCGTCGGCGAGCGCGTCCGCCGGGGCGTCGGCGTGAGCGGCGTCGCGCGACGTGTCGGCTATGGCCGGGGCGTCCGCCTGCGTGTCGGCAGGCGCGACGTCGCGCCCGGTGTCGGGGGCGCTGGCGTCGGCCGGGTCCGGGGCGTCAGGAGCGACATCGGCCCGGGCGTCAGGCGGCACGTCGGCCGGGACCGTGACGTCGGCCGTGTCGACCACGTCGGCCGCGTCGCCGCCGCCCGCGTCGGCCGGCCCGGGGCCTGGCGGGCTGCCGACGACGCGCGGGATTTCCGGCTCTCCAGGCCCGATGGCCGTGCACGCGGCACCCGCCTGAGGCAGGTCGCAGAGCGCGCACGCGGCGTAGCGGTCGAGCCAGCTGAAGGAGAGTTGCCTGCGCTCGACGACGGGCCAGGCGGCAGCCCCTCGCGCCTGGCAGACGGCGGCATCGGCACTGCCGTCGAGGAGCGTCACGGGCTGCCCGTCGCACACCACCTGCCCGCGCCAGCAGCCGACCTCCCAGAACGACACGACGACCGTCAGCATCGCGTGCCAGCCGGACTCGCCCCGGTCGCCGTCGCAGTCGGAGCGGGCCGAGGCCAGCGCGAGCCCCGCCGTCACGAGCCCCCAGGCCCAGCGCTTCATGGCCGTGCCTCCGCCTTGCGCGCCCGCATCGCGCCGTCCTGTGGCTTCATGGCTGCCCCCTGCTCCGGGCGGCCGGCCCGCTCACCGGCCCCGGCCAGGCACCGTAGCACCGGGCCGCGGCGGCCGGCAACCGGCGGGCGGCGGCCCCCCCCCGCATTACGGCAGGTCGCGGCAGCGGCCGAGGCCGAGCGCCGCCGTGAAGACGGCCTGGGCGTCCGCGGCGGTCACGACGCCATCGCCGTTGCAGTCCGCGGCGCAGCGCTCGACCGCGGTGGGCTCGTAGGCACCGAGCGCGATTGCGTAGGTCCTCTGCGCGTCGCCGCCCGTGACGACGCCGTTGCCGTCGACATCGCCCGTGTAGCGGCAGAGCGGCGCCCGGATGGTGCGGTTCAGGACCACGGTGACGGACGAGTCGCCAGCGTTTGCCGAGGCGATGTCGGAATCGCCGTCGCCGTCCAGGTCGCCAAAGGCCAACACCTGGGGCTCGGGGCCCACGGCGTAGCGAACCCGGCGCCCAAACCAGCCGCTGCCGCTTCCGAAAAGGATGGTGGCGTCGGACCTGTGGAGGCCGCTTGGCACAGCGAGGTCGAGGATGCCGTCGGCGTCGATGTCGGCCGACACCAGGCCGGCCGAGGGGAGGTCCCACAGCGTGTGGCGGGTGACGGCCGCGAATCCGCCCGCGCCATACCCCAGCAGAACCGTCAGCGACGAGGCGTAGGGCGCCATGGCGGCGAGGTCGTCGCGGCCATCGCCATCGAAATCGGCAGCCGAGACAGCGGTCGGACCGTCTTCCAGAGAGTAGCGGACGGGAGTTGCGAAGCGGCCGTCGCCCTCGTTCAGCAGGATCGCGAGCATGGGCGGGCGCGTGTTGATCGCGGCCAGGTCGGGCCGGCCGTCACCGTCGAAGTCCCCGGATGTGAGTTTCGTCAAGAAGAGGCCGAGGGGGTACTCGGTCGGATCCCCGAAGGCACCGTTGCCGTGGCCACGGCGAACGGCAATGAGGAGGCGCAGGTTGTCGGAAACCGCCAGGTCGGGTTCCCCGTCGCCGTCGAAATCGACAAGGGCGCCGCTTTCCGGGGAGCCACCGATGAAAAAAATGTACGGCGAGAAGAAGGCTCCGTTGCCGAGGTTCAGCGCGACCGCGAGCCGGCCAACGGTCGGCGCGAGGACGGCCGCGTCGAGGTCGCCGTCCTGCTCGATGTCGGCGAGCATCACCACCTCGCCCGAACCACCGACGGGATACCGGATACCGGGGGCGAACGTGCCGTCTCCCCGGTTCATGGCGACGGTCATCCAGCCTTCGGATTCGGAGGTTGCAACGAGGTCGATATCGTGGTCGCCGTCGAGGTCGCCAAGGGCGAGGGCCGCCGGATCGGCCAGGGACATGGCCTGCAACGGCAACTCCGGCGAACCGTCGTCTCGAATGCGCCAAACGGAGAGTCGCGCGCCGTCCGTGACAGCCAGGTCGGGTCGACCGTCGCCGCCAAAGTCACCCACCGTCAGCACCGACCGACGAACGGGCAGAGCCCAGACGCCGAGCGACACGAACCGGCCGGCGCCATCCCCGCGAAGGTGCGCGACCCGCCCAAGTCTGGACGTCAGCCAGTCCATCGCTCCGTCGCCGTCGAGTCGCACGGGCAGGAGGCTCCCGGGGTCGAAGGGACAGGAACTCTCGATCGCCTCCCCGAACGTGCCATCGCCAGCGCCGACGTGCACCCAGATGCTGGGCGGCGAGGAGAACGTGACGGTCAGGTCCGGAGTGCCGTCCGCGGTGAGATCGGCAAGGTAGGCCCTTCCCAGGGAGGGAGGGAATGAGTAGCTCACCCATAGCACGAAGCTGCCCCCACCTTGGTTCAGGTAGACGAGGACGGTATCTCGCCCCCAATCGACGAATAGCAGGTCGGCCAGGCCGTCCCCGTTCGTGTCGCCCACGGCTACGAGCGAAAGGTCGCCGCTGACGGCGAAGGAGGACAGGAGGCGGAAGGTTCCATCCCCGTTGCCGGCGAGCGAGTCGAGGCGTTCGCCGTAGCTCACCACCAGGAGCAGATCCTGCAGACCGTCGCCGTCCAAGTCGGCCACGAAGACTCGGCGGGCCCCGTCATCGATGGGCCAACGGAGGTGCCGCCGGAACGTACCGTCACCGTTGCCCATGAGTACGCTGATGCTACGCGCGTACGAAAGTTGCGCGACCGTCAGGTCGAGTGCGCCGTCGTTGTCGAAGTCGGCCAGGATGGGCGTGCCATCGAGGTCGGCGTAGGTACCGAACGCCACGAGGGGCCTGTCGGCCCTGCCGAGGAGGACCTGTAGGTTCCCATCGCCGGCCGCGACGACGACGTCCGACAGCCCGTCACCGTTGAGATCGCCCGCAGCGAGCCCCGCCTCGGCCGCGCCCACTTCGTAGCTGAGCGGCGCATCAAACAGCGGAAACACCGCCGCACGGGCCGCGGCCGGGATTGCGAGGGCCGCAACGAGGGAGCCGAGAAGCAGCGCCGCATGCCGGGTCATGGGGGACCTCCTGCCAGGCTGTTCGCAAGGGTTCGACCGCTGCTTTGGCGCCCACCGCTTGGCGGGCCGCCCCCGAGAGCTGTGCACAAACGCAGAGTAGCAGCCGGGGCCGGGGGCGGGCAAGCGGGGTTCGGGGCCGGGGGCCCGGGTTGGGCGTCGCGCGCGGGCTAGTCGGCCCTTCCTTTCACGGCCCCAGAGCGGCAACGCCCCAGCGCCGGGCGGCCTCGTAAGCCCACCCGTTGGCCGCCCCCGTTGGGCCGTGGCGCAACTCGCGCGTCGGCTCCGCGCGGTGCAGGTTCCGTTCGGGCAGCGTTCGCAGAGGACTCGCCCAAGGTACGGCACAACGGCGTTACTGCTCCAACGCAACTACGTCACTGCTCCGTTATAACCTCGTTTAAAAACGGAGTTGTGATGGACTTGTAAAGGAGGAAAAACGGCGCTATCCTCAGCCCATGACGACCCGTCACCGCGGCCTCGGGGCCCGGCGTTCGGCGGACAGGAGGCGGGCGATGGCACGTACGATGGGCGGTCCGGGGGCAGTGATTTCGGGCAAGGTCGACAACCTGGTGTTCTATCAGCGGGGGCGCGGTACCTACGTGCGGCGGTACACGAAGCCGAAAAACCCGAACACCGTGCCGCAACAGGCGCAGCGCGGGCGCTTCGCGGCGGCCGTTGCGGCCTGGAAGGGGCTCTCGGCCGAGGCGCGGGCCGACTGGCAGCAGCGCGCCCGGCGCGAGCGGCGCACCGGCTACGCCATGTTCGTCGGCCAGTTCCTGGCCCAGCAGGCG
Organism: uncultured Myxococcales bacterium; assembly: GCA_964422715.1. Classification (GTDB taxonomy): domain Bacteria; phylum Myxococcota_A; class UBA9042; order PWKZ01; family CAYRCM01; genus CAYRCM01. Next base: position 22,607 of record CAYRCM010000068.1, read on the forward strand.
GCGCCCGCGGCCGAGCCGCCGCCCGGCCGCCAAGGTCGGCCTGGGCCCGCCACGACCGGCAACGCCTGACCCCTGGGGTTGGCCGGGACCGTTGCCGCACGTACGCCCAACCGGGTATCGTGCGTACGTGCTCTGGGAGGGTGTGATGGCCATCCGTCCATCGCAGTTGCGCGCCAACATCTATCGGTTGCTCGACCAGGTCATCGAGACGGGTGAGCCCATCGAAATCGAGCGCAAGGGACATCGGCTGCTCCTGGTCGCGAAACCGCCGGCGAGCAAGATCGACCGCTTGGTGCGCCGCGACGACGTCATCCGCGGCGATCCCGCCGAACTCGTGCACATCGACTGGTCGGCCGAGTGCAGGCCGTGATGCACCTCGACACGCACGCCGTCGGGTGGCTCTTCGCGGGCCAGGTCGAGCGCTTCCCGGCGGCCGCGCTGCGCTACCTCGAAACCGAGCCGCTCGCCATCTCGCCCATGGTTGTGCTCGAACTGCAATACCTTCACGAAATCGGGCGCATTGCGACTCCGGCGGCGGTCGTCGTGGCCGATCTGGCGCGGCGCCTCGGCCTGCGCGTGGCGAACAACGACTTCGCCGGCGTCGTGGCCCGGGCGGTCGAGCAATCCTGGACGCGCGACCCCTTCGACCGCCTCATCGCCGCCCACGCGCTCTGCGCCGGGGAGACCTTGCTCAGCGCTGACGGTCGCCTGCGCCAGGCCGTGCCGAACGCGGTGTGGGCCGAGGAGCCCGCCGGCTTAGCCGCCGGCGCCCGCGGAGCGGGCCCTCCCGGCACAACGGCAGGTCGCGACCACGACCGAGGCCCAACGCCGCAGCGAGCTCGGCCTGGGGCTCTTCCGCCACCCAGCAGGTCGCGGTCTCCCCGCGACTGCCGTCGCCGAGGCCGCGGAGCGGCATCCGGCCACTGCCGCGACCTCCGCTGGCACCGCACCCGGGTGTTCCGCGGGGTCGCGGCCGGGTCGTAGGCGCGTCCGGCCAGTGCTCGACACCCCGCCTCGGCCCGGCGCACAATCGCGGCGTTCGGGGTGTCGACGGTCGACACCGCCCGGACCGGATTTCCAAGCCCCGGAGGAGCCCATCATGCCCAGGAACTTCCTGCGTTGGCGTCGCCTCGGCCTCCTGCTGCTGGCGCTCGCACTGTGGCCGGCCGTGGCCCAGGCGGTGCCGGCGCAATTGAACGTGCAGGGCGTGCTGTTCGACGAGACCGGGGCAGCCGTCGAGGGGGCGACCAGCATCACCGTGCGCGTCTACGACGGCGCCGAGGGTGACGCGGCACTGATCTGGGAACCCGCGGCGCCGCTCGACGTGCTCTGCGAGACGGGGGTGTTTAACGCCCTCGTGCCGGCCGCGGCCGAGGGGGCTGAGGCCGAGGCATTTACGGCGGCCTTTGCCGGGGGCGAGCCGCGCTGGCTCGGCATCGCGCCGGAAGGTGCGGCCGAGCTGAGCCCGCGCATCCCCGTCGTGTCGGTGGCGTACGCGCTCGTGGCGGCCAAGGCGGCCGTGGCCGATGTGGCCGACGTGGCGCGCGGCGTCGACTGCGCCGGCTGTGTGCCGGCCACGGCCCTCGACCCGGCCGTGCAGACCACGTTTCTGGCGTACGACAATGCCGTGTCGGGGCTGGACGCCACCACGTACCAGGCGGCCATCGATGAGTTGGCCGGGCTGGTCGACGCGCTGACGACGAGCCTCGCGACCTTGCAGGCGCGGGTCGACGGGCTGGCGGCGGTGGCGACGAGCGGGGCCTATGGCGACCTGACGGGCACGCCCGACCTGTCGGGGTACGCGCAGACAAGTGACCTGGCGGTGGTGGCGACGAGCGGGGCCTATGGCGACCTGAGCGGCGTGCCCGACGTGTGCGCCGAAGCCCTCGACTGCCCGGCGGTGCTGGAACTCCAGTCGCGGCTCGACGCGGCCGAGGCGGGGCTCGTCGATGCGGAGGCGCGGCTCCACGGGGCCGAGGCCGCGTTCGCCGACGCCGACGCCCGGCTCTGGTGTCTCGAAAACTGCGACGCGCAGCGGCTCGGCGACTGCCGCGCCCGCGACTGTGACGGAACAACCAGGACGTGCACGGACGCGGGGGCCCTGCCCGACGGCGCGGCCTGCGGCGGGGGCAACGGGCGCTGCATCGCGGGCGAGTGCCACGGGGCGTTCTGCGGTGGCGTGAGTTGCCCGTATCTGCGCGACTACCGGATAGCGTGCAACGCCCAGGCGCACTGCGAGTACGCGCCGGTCGACTCAGCATTCTGGCGGCAGTGGGACGTGTGGACGTGGGTGCCGGCGGGGTCGTTCCAGATGGGTTCGCCGGCGAGCGAGGCGGGCTCGGAGGAACACGAGCGTCCGGTCCACGAGGTGACCTTCGCGAACGGGTTCCTGTTCATGAAGTACGAGATCGTGGTGGCACAGTACCTGGCGTGCGAGGCCGCCGGCCGCTGCCCGACACCGTCGACGGCCGACTGGAACGGGGATGGGTGGGGACTGAACCGGGCGACGAATGGGCGCCAGAACCATCCGCAAAACGGGCTGACGTGGCAGCAGGCCAGGGATTTCTGCGCCTGGGTGGCGCCGGGCGGGCGCCTTCCCTCGGAGGCCGAATGGGAGTACGCCGCGTCGGGGCCGGTGCATCGCAGGTATCCATGGGGGGACAGTCCGGAACCGACGTGTGCGCACGCAGTGTTCAACCACGACCAATCAGGAGGGCAGCCCTGGGGTTGCCTCCCGTGTACCGAGCCCGGCTGCAGCGGGACGCTGCCCGTGGGCGAGCGGCCTGCGGGGGCGTCTTGGATTGGGGCTCTGGACCTGTCAGGCAACCTGTGGGAGTGGTGCGAGGACTGGTATCAGGACAGCTACGCGGGAGCGCCGGTGGACGGCAGCGCATGGGTAACGCCGGCCGGCACGCACCGCATCCTGCGGGGCGGCGGCTACACCCACGAAGCCCCGGCCCTGCGTACGGCGCTGCGCGCCTGCGATGAGCCGACGTACCGCAGCGCGAACTTCGGTGCCCGCTGCGTACGCCCCCTGGCGCAGTAGACGAACCTCCAAGCACGCCCCCGCCGCCACCCTTTTGCCGCCCCGCGGCGGTGCGGTTATGCTGGCCCGTGGCCGCCGCAGTCGCCCGGCGGCGCGAACGAAGGGAGGACGCGATGCTGTCCATTCCGTACGGGGTCTCGAACTTCGCGACGCTGCGCGAGCGCGGCCAGGTGTTCATCGACCGCACGGGCTACATCCGGGCGCTCGAAGCCGCCGACGACAACCTGCTCTTCCTCCGCCCGCGGCGGTTCGGCAAGTCGCTCTGGCTCTCCATCCTGGAGCACTACTACG
>CAYRCM010000069.1:0-15536 GCA_964422715.1 uncultured Myxococcales bacterium
CGGCCCGACGTCGGTGGCCCAGCAGTCGCCTTCGACGAGGGCGGCGGCGAGGTCGGCCTGGTCTTGCACGTCGCGCGCAAACGCCGTGGCGAGGCGCGGCGCGGCACTGGCCGCGCGCGGCGTGCCGGAGCCGGCCACCGTGGGCAGGCCCATGGCGCGCGCCGCTTCGACGGCGAGGTCGGCGTCGAGCGGCCCACTCAGGTCGGTGCGCACTTCGACGGCGTGGATGCCGTCGAAGCCGAACACGGCGTCGCCGGCCGAGGGCTCGCGGTCGCGCTCGTAGGGCTGGACCGCGATGACGGCCACGCCGAGGGCATTGAGATGCCCGAGCACCGCCAGCACGGGGGGCGGCGGCGCGCCCGCGGCCGGCAGGATCGGCAGGTCGAGGCGCGGGGGCACGCACAGCAGCCGGCCGCGATCCGTGGTGAGTTCGATGCCCACGAACACGCGCAGTTCGGGGGCTTGCGCTTGCAGCGCCTGCACGACCGAAGCGGGGGGCAAGGCGTCGCGACCGACGAGGCAGAGCCCGTCGAGCACAGCGGTTTCGCGGGGCTCGGCGACGTTCGCGGCGGGCTGCCCCGCGGCGTCGGTCGCATACACGTGAAGGTCGATGAGCACGCTCGTCACTCCTCCCGCCGCGGCGGGCACGGCGGCCGCCGGAAAAAGGGCGGCGGGAAAATAGCACGACCCGGCCGCCGACTCAACGCACGCGAGATTTCGAGGCCGGGGGCCATGGACATCGGCCGAATGCAGACTATTTTTGGCTGCGTTTGAACGGAGCGCCGCGCGCTCCCCGCTGACAACCAGAACGGTGCCCAACCCGATACGCCGGACGCGCCCCGCGCGCGCCCCGCTGGAGACGCCCATGCACACCCCACGCGCACTGCTGCTGACTCTGGCCGTAACCGTACTGCCGGCGAGCGCACTCGCCGAATCGTACACGTTCGCGGTCCCGGAGAAGTTCATCAACCTCACCTTCGAGTCGCGGATGGATATCGAAGACATCCTCGGCTCGACGAACAGCCTCACCGGCACACTCCAGAAGGACGCGCAGGGCCTTTGGAACTACCGGCTCGAAGTGCCGGTGGCGTCGCTGAAGACCGGCATCGCGCTGCGCGACGAGCACCTGCGTTCGCCGGGCTGGCTCGACGCCGAGAAGTTCCCGACGCTCGTGTTTGAGGGCAAGACCGCGAAGAGCCTCGGCAAGGGGCGCTTCGAGCTCGCCGGCACGTTCACGCTGCGCGGCCAGTCGAAGCCGTTGAAGCTCGTCGTCGAGACGCAGGCCATCCCGAAGGCGCAGGCCGAAAAAGCCGGGCTCGGGCCCGAAAACTGGCTGCGCGTGCGCGGTCAGTTCACGCTGAAGCTGTCGGATTTCGGCGTCAAGATTCCCGACATGGCCGTCGCCAAGGTCAACGACCTCTGGACCGTGAAGCTGAGCGTCTTCGCGAAGGAGGTCGCCGCCCCATGACGAGGCGCTGGCGCAACCTCGGCCTCGGGCTCATCGGGCTCGGCGCGTTCTGCCTCGGCGCGGCGGGCCTGCTCGATGCCGGCTTCGGGCGCGACGTGCGGTTCATCACGCCGAAAGACCCGCAGGTCGTGGCCCTCGACCGCGCGCTCTGGAGCCCCGGTGAACCGGTGGCCGACATCTACGGCATCCCCTCCGAGACGCTGGCGCGGGTGCTCTTCGTGGCGGAAGACCAACTCGTCCGTCCCGTCGAAGACCCGACCCTGGTGCTGCTGCCCGTCGACAAACAGCGCGGCGTGAACCCCTTGCAGACGAAGACGGTGGGGTTCGTGGCGCTGCGCGCGGCGGCCGGCCTCGCGGCGCTCGGGCTCATCGCCCTCGGCGTGCACGTGTGGCGTCGGCGCCGCGCCCGGCCCACGACCGGTTGAGGCCGCGCTCGGGCGCGGGGCCTCAGGCTAGCGCAGCGGCACGAGACCGTTCTCCCAACAACTCAGGACACTCGCCGGGAAGAGGAAGTCGTAGCGGTAGGCGCCGTTTTGCGCGCCCAGATACACGTCGTGCGAGAGGAGCTGGGTCTGGCCCGCATCGTCGAGGTGGCTCGCGTACAGGCTGCCGAATCCGGTGGGCAGGTCGCCAAAGGCGAACGAGCCGTCGGCCAGCGTGAAGGTGTAGTACGTCGCGAAGGCGGCGCCCTGGTGTTCGAGGGCGAGGGCAACGCCGCCAAGCGGTGCCCCGGTGAAGTCGTACGCGAAGCCCGTCAGCGAGGCCCCCGTGCCGCCAAAGTCGATGGTGAGGGGCTGCAACTTCGCATCGAGCAGGCCCTCGCCCGTGTAGCCGAGCGCGTCGCTGAACACCATGCAGAAGCCCGCCGGCACGTCATCGAACTGGTACTGGCCGGTCTCGGTGACGATGGTGTCCCAGTCGACCACGCCGTCGCAGTTGAGCCACATCGTGCTGCCGACCGCACCCGGGTCGAACACCGTGCCGAGCACCGTGCCCAAGGCGCCGGGGCCGAAGTCGAAGTCGAGTGCCTGGTCGGCGTACGCGAGTTGGAAGTCGCGGCCGAACGTGCCGCCGTCGCCGCTGACTTCGAGGTAGCCCGGCAGCACCGGCACGGGCAGCGCAAACGTGCCCGCGTCGATGGGGCCGGTGCCGACCATGTCGCGCAGGCCGGTGTCCTTGGCCCCACCGTTGATGTAGATGTCGGCCGACGTGACGCTCGTGTCGACGGCCCCGTGGGCGAGGTACACGGCCCCGTTGAGCGTACCCCACTGCTGCGGCAGGTAGATGTCGTGCGGGCAGATCTCGGCCCAGCGCGAATTCGCGCAGCAGTCGAACGAACCGCTGTCGAAGGCCGACCACGCGATGCCGGCACGCGTGAAGCCGATGTCGAACGTGCCCGAGAAGCCATCGAGGTAGAAGTCGTCGCCATCGACGCAGAGACCGCAACAGGGCACCGCGCTGAACGCGAAACTGCCGTCGGCCGTGACCGTCACGCTGCTGTCGTAGCTCTCGCCGGCGCACGGATTCTCGCCCGAGAGTCGCACCGTGGCGCCCGCGACCGAGCCGCCGCTCGGGTCGATGAGCCGGCCGCCGAAGATGCCGAACGGCTCGGCAGCGAAGACCCCGACGGGGATCCAGGCGTGGCCGACCGCGCCGAACTCGTCGGTGGCCTGCAGGAAGATGCGGCAGGTGGTCAGCACCTCGGGGTTGGTGTACGTGGCCATGTACATGTAGCCGTCGAAGGCCTCGTCGGTAATAGTGCCGCAGTCGGTGGTGGCGAATGCCGCGGTGACCGCGTGGCCCTCGGGGTCGTCGATGAACGCGTAGATCGGCGTGCCCGTAACCGGCGGAAGCAGGTTCTCTTCGGCATAGAACGCATCGAAAATGGGGGAGAAATTGTCGAGCGCGAGGGGCAGCACCCCATCGCCGCCATCGAGGAAAGCGCAGTTTTCGACCGACGTGCCCAGGTGGCAGCTGCCGGCCGCCTGCGGGGCCGTGAACACCTTCGCGTCGGCGACCTCGGTGGACAGGCTGTAGCTGCCGTCGCCGTCGTCGACCAGGTAGTGGATTTGGCCGCCGACCAGGACGTAGACGCGGATCTGCGCGGGGGTCGTGGGCGTGCTCCGTTTGACCGTCAGCGAGGCCATGCCGTTGAACGGACAGGGCGGCCTGAGGTCGTTGGCATCGCAGGCGCAGGGTCGCTCGGCCGCGCCGCCCGCGTAGTCGACGCCCTCGGCAAACAACGGGAACCCAGTGAGCGGCGTGCCCGTGGATTCGTCGACGAGCTGGTACTTGAAGCAGGCGTGGCTCGCGATGGGCTGGTCGTAGTTCCACCAGCTGAAATGCGTGGTCGTCCCGCAGAGGTAGCGCCCATCGGCGCGCTGTTCCACGGTGCCGGACCCTTCCTGCTGCCAGAGCGCGCCGGCCCGGTCGTAGTACCAGAGCGGGACGGAGAGGCCGACGGCAGCGTCGATGGCGTCGGGCACGCGCATGCACAACGTGGCCGGCCCGGCGAGTTCGCTGAGCGGAAGGCCGCGGTTGTCGAGCAGTTCGAAATTCATGACGCCGAGGCTTTCGAGCGTGACGAGGCTGCCGCCCGGCGCCGTGCGGCCAACGAAGTCGCCGCCGGGGAACGCGAACCGATCGCTTGTGGTTGGGTCGACGTAGGCCACCTTGCCGGCGACGAGCGTGACGCCCGGCGGCAAGGACGCCGCGGGAATGGTCAATTCGGCGCGCACTTCGCGGCCCTCGTTGAAGCTCGCGGTGACGCCGCCCTCGCCGTTGTCGGCGAGCGCCACACGGTGCAGCTGCGGCTGCAGCGCGATTTCGAGCCGGTACACGGACTGGCCCTCGATGTAGGGCACGTTCAAGAAGCCCTTGCCGTAGCCGGGCAGCCGCGCTTCGACCTGGAACGTCGGGCCGTCGGGCCGTTCGATGACCTCGTCCGGCGCCACGAGCAGTGCGAAGTTGCCGTGGCCAATGCTGGCGGTGAGTCTCGTGCCGACCATGACCGTGACGCCATCGAGCGGGAGCCCGGCGCCCGTGACGACCCCGTGGAACCAGATGATGGGAATGCACTGTCCGCCGCCACAGTAGGCCACTTCGGGGTCGCAGTCGGCATCGGTGTTGCACGAGGTCGCGCACTGCACGGTCTGTTCGGCTGCGCCGGTGCAGTAGGCCGCCGGGTACGGGCCGCAATCGTCGGCCATGGTGTCCGTACCGCACGCCGAATCGTCGTCGATGACCTGGCGCACGCACATGAAGGCTTCGCAGGCCGCCTCGGCGCGCGTGCCCTGGCAGGTGAACTCGTTGTCGCACTGCGGCTCGTACGAGAAACTCGGGCCGCAGTCGCCGACCGCATCGCAGCATTCGCCGGCGGCGCAGCAGATGCCGCTCTCGCAGTGGCCGCTCGTGCATTCGGCGTCGCCCTGGCAGTACTCGCCGTCCGGCATGTCGTCGGGGCAGGTGCCGAGCCCGAGTGCCTCGAGGAAGATGAGCTGAGCGTCGCCGGATGAGAGGAGATTGTCGCCGTTGCAGTCGCAGAGACAGAACTGCTCCGCCGTCGGCTGCAGCACGCTCAAGGCGAAGAAGAACGCCAGCTGCGCATCGCCGGCCGATACCGTGCCGTCCCCGTTGGCGTCGCCGCTGTGATAGCAGTCGGCCTTCGGCGCGCTCGCGGGTGGCGCCCGCTTCGCGGCCGCGGGCTGGCCGCCGAGGAGCAACGGCGCGCGCTCGCCGGTCGCGGGCGTCGGGCGCACCGCCGGCAAGACGGTTGCACCGGGTTTCGCGATGGCGGCGGCCTCGGCACTGCGCGTGCCCGCTGTCGCCGGCGGACTGGCCAGAGAGAGTGCGACCCACAGACCCAACAGAAAGACACGACTCCGCGCGCGATCCATCTCGTTCCCTCCTTGTGAAAACACCCTGAGCACCCCGCTCAGAGCGGCGAGTCTATGTGGGCCGTTCGGGGTGCGTCAATGGGGTCGGACGGCCGCCTCGCGCCCCGCCCGCGAGCCGCCCGCGAAAGGGCTCCGGGCCCGCCCCCGTGCGGTCGCGTCGGCCGTTCCCGATCAGGCCGGGTGGAATTCGGCAACCTCTCGATTCTAGAAATGTAATCGGGTCCGACTTGACAGCCTCGCGGCACCCTCCAACTTGAACCTGTCGGGCCATGCGAACAGAACGCTGGCGGGGGGTCGGGGGTTCCGGCGCGCGAATGCCGTCGGCCCTGCCCTGCCGAAATCGTCCCGATCCTGAACGAATTGGAGCAACCCTATGAATACTCATTCTTTTACAGTGGGGCGTGGCCGGCTCGGTTTGCTGACCGGGCTGACCCTGGCGGCGCTCGGTTGCGGCACGGGCGGGGGCGGAGGCGGACCGGGGCCGCAAGGCCAACTCCACGTGGCGACGTCGGGGCTCACCGCGGACGTGGCGGGCGTGCTCTACGAGATCGTCTGCGACGACGGGACGACCGTGAGCGAGTACGTCCCGCTCGAGGCGGAGGGCCTGCCGGCGCACGTCGACCCGCAGCTTGCGGGCGAGGCCTTTGCCGACCTGTTCGAGCTGCTGCCGCCCGGCCACTGCGTCGTGACGGCCACGGCGATGAGCGACCCGACGACGCCGGCCGAGGGCTGTAGCCCGGTATCCGAGGACGTCACGATCGTGGCTGGGGTAACGACCGAAGTCGTGCTCGTCATCTACTGCGAGCCCGACCCGCTCGGCGGGCTCGACGTCGTCGTCGTCGTGGTCGACCGCCCGAGCATCATCGACATCGACTACGCCACGACGAAGTTCCTGTTGCAGTGCGAGGAGACGACGGTGACGGTCGGCGCCGAAGGCGGCGTAGGGGCCCTGAGCTACGCGTTCGCGTTCACGAGCGTGCCGCCGGGCGCCGTGTTCACCTGGAGTTCCGCCGGACCCGTGCTGACCTTCGCCGCCGAGACGCCCGGACTGTACCTCGTGACCGTGACGGTGAGCGACAGCAACGGCGCCTCGTCGCAGTTCACCTTCCCGATTCACGTGTCCGACGACCCCGACATCGAACACTGCGATGAGACGTGTTGCCGGCTCGCCGATGGCCACGTGTTCTTCGGCAGCGCGACGGCGTGCGAGACGGCCGGTGGCGTGGCCGTGCCGGACGCGGCGTGCGCGGCGGAACTCTGCTGCCGCACCACCGCCGGTCCCGCGATCGTGCCCGCGGCCGACTGCCCGCAGGGCGCCGTACTCGACCCGGCGGCCTGTCTGCCGGGCGGCGAGGTCTGCTGCGGGTTTGCCGACGGCACCTTTGCCTTCGCGGCGAGCGCCGATGCCTGCGCCGCGGCCGGCGGCGGCGTCGTGCCCGCGGAGCGCTGCAGCGGCGACGTGTGCTGCAAACTCGACCCGATTCAGGTGGTTCCGGCCGACCAGTGTCCAGCGGGCCAGGTCCTGCCCCTCGACGCCTGCGCCCCCAAGCCCGTGTGCTGCGACCTCGCCGGCGCCTACTTCGTGCTGCCCGACACCGAGTGCCTGGCAGAGGGCGGCCTCGTGGCCCCCGACGAGCGCTGCCAGCCGCTCACGTGTTGCGAACTGCCCGACGGCAGCGTCCAGGTACTGCCCGAGGCCACCTGCGCGCTGCTGCACGGCGCCCCGGCCGGCCAGGACCTCTGTGCCGAGGTCTGCTGCCGGCAGTTCGAGCAGGGGGTCAGCTACCTCGCCCTGGCGCTGCTCGGCAACTGCCTGCACGCCGGCGGGATCCCGCTCGACCCGGCCGAGTGCGAAGCCGGTCAGGCGCACGTCTGGACCGCCAACTACACCCTCGACCCGGCGGCGGCCTGCGAGCCCGAGCCCTACCTCGTCGTACCGTCGAGCGGGGCGAACCAACTGGCGGTCTACGACCTGACCACGTTGCAGCCGCTGCCGACGACCCCGTTCAACACCTGCGCCAACCCGAGCCGCATCCTGATGGACGGCAACACCGACGTCTACGCCAGTTGCCGGAGCGACGGCAAAGTGGCGAAGCACACGCGCAACGGCGTACCGCTCTGGACGACCCAGTTGCCGAATTGCCTGGGCGCCCGCGGTATTGCGCTGTCGGGCAACGGGCGGCTCTTTGCCGGGTGCAGCGACGCCGGCTACGGGCTCGTGTTCGAACTCGACCCGGCGACCGGCACCATCGTGAACTCCGTCGACACGGGCCACTCCATCTACGGCTTGGCCGTCGACGCCGATGGCGTGTATGCGGCGAGCTACTTCGAGAGCTTCGTCACCAAGATCCACTTGGGCGGGGTGCTCGACATGACGGTCGCCTGGTCGGTGCCCGAGGCGGCCTACGGCATCACGGCCGACGCCGTCGGGCGCGTCTGGCTTGGCGGCTCCACCATGCTGCGGGCGCTCAGCACGCTCGACGGCTCGCTCGTCGACAGCGTCTCGACGAGCGTCACGATCGGCGGCAACGTCTACAACCCGTGGCTCTACGGGGTCATGGTCGGCCTCGACGGCAACGTCTACGGGGCCACCATGCAGAACTTCATCATCCGCTACGACCCGGTCGGCGGCATCGTGACCGGCGCGGCGCTCGACCCGGCCGCCAACGGCAACCGCGGACTCACGCTCGATGTGGGGAACAACGTCTACTCCATCAACCTCTTCAGCAACTCGCTGACGAAGACCACCCCGGCCGGTGTCTCGACCGGGTTCGGCGACGACGCGGGCACCGTCTTCCTCGTGAGTCCGTACGGCTACAGCGGCGACATGACGGGGATCACGGCCCAGTGCATCGCGGGCACGAGCGCCGTCTGGTATTCGACGCCCATCGATTCGGGCTCGCCCACGACCGTCTGGCAGACCATCACGTGGACGGCCACCACCCCCCCGGGCAGCGGCGTGGCGCTCTACACGAGCATCGACGGTGGGGTGACCTGGACCCAGGCCACGAACGGTCAGTTCCTCGGCCTGACGGCGCAGATCCTGCGGGTGAAGGCCATCTTGTCGGCCACCATCCCGGGCAACGAGCCCACCCTCAACAACGTCACGGTGACCTACCAGTAGCGGACCGCGGCCGGGGGGCCTTCGGGCCCCCCGGTTGCGCCCCTCCAGCACCTGTCTTCGGTGGCAGGATGCGGGCCGCGGGCTACTTCGTGGCCCCGCCGGCGCGCTCCCAGCAGTCGGAGACGCTCGATTGGAGCACGACGTCGTACGTGTAGCCCTGGTTCGCTTCGGGAATCTCGATCGGGCGGTAGGCCCAGCCCGGATCGCCTTCGGCCTTGTCGTCACCGTCGCCATAGGACACGTAGAGTTCGCCGGAACCGGTCGGCACGTCGGTGAAGACGAACGAGCCGTCGGCGCCGCTCAGGACGGTGGACGCGAAGTACGCGCCGCCGTAGACGGAGAGATCGACCGAGGCCCCCGCAACCGGCACGCCGGCATCGTCGAGGACCTGACCGTTGAGCGTCGCGCCCGTGCCGCCGATGTCGAGGGTGAGGACCTGGGTCTTCGCGTGGAGCCAGCCGTAGCCCCAGTAGCCGTTGACCTCGGCGTAGACCGAGCAGTAGCCGACCGGGACGTCCTCGAACTCGTACTGGCCGTTCTCGACGACTGTCGCCGGCCATTCCCAGGCATAGTCGCAGTAGAGCCAGACCGTGCTGCCGACGGCCGCGGGGTCGAATACGGTGCCGGAAACGGTGCCGAGCGCCCCCTCGCCGAGATCGAAGGCGCGCGTCTCGCCCTGATAGGCGAGGTCGAAGTCGCGGCTGTACCAGTTGGCGACGCCGAGTTCGAGGCTGCCCGGCAGCATGGGCACGCTCACGGAGTAGCTGCCGGCCACGGCCGGGCCGGTGCCGGTCAGTTCGCGCAGCGCCGTGTCTTTCACGGGGCTCGTGCCGTAGATATAGACGTTGACCGTGTCGATGCTCGTGTCGAGCGAGCCGTCGGCAAGATTGGCCGCCCCTTCGAGCGTGCCCCAGGCCGGCGGCAGGTAGATGTCGTGCGGACAGATTTCGCTCCAGGGCATGGAGGAACAGCAATTGTAGACCCCGGAGTCGAAGCCGGTCCACTGGAGCCCGGGGCGCTCGAAGTTGACCTCGAAGGTGCCGCCGAAGCCCGCGAGGTACATCCATTCCCCTTCCGTGCAAAGCGCGCAGCAGGGCACCCCGGTGAAGCTGAACCGACCGTCGGCCGCGACGGTGACCGTGGCGTCGTAGCTCTCGGCCGTGCATCGGTTTTCGCCGGACAGCCGAACCGTTGAATCGGTCACGTCCGTGCCCGTGGGGTCGATGAGGCGGCCGCCCAGTACTCCGTAGGGGGGAGCGTCGAAGACCCCCAAAGCGATCCAGGCCGAGGACGTGGAGCCGAATTCGTCGACCATGTGCAGGGTGACGCGGCAAATGCCGAGGGTTTCGGGCGCCGTGTAGGTGACCGAGTACCAGGTGCCGTCAAAGGACTCGTCGCTGAGGGTGCCGCAGTCGGCCGTGGCGAAGCCCTGCACGATCTCGTCCCCGTTGATGTCGGACGCCCACGCGTAGATCGTCGTCGTGGAACTGGCCGGCAGCACGTTGTTTTCGGCATAGAAGTCATAGATGAAGGGCGCCAGGTTGGGCTCGGCCAGCGGCAGGATGCCGTCTTCGCCGTCGAGGAACGCGCAGTTCTCGACCGACACGTTGGCGAGGCAGCTGCCGGCAGCCTCGGGGGCCGCGAACACGGTGGCATTGGCGACGTCGGTCGTGAGGGAGAAGGTGCCGTCGCCGTCGTCGACGAGGTAGAGCGTCTGGCCCATGATGGAGATGAAGACGCGGACGTCGGCCGGCTCGCTCGGCGTGGCGCGCTTGACCGTGAACGACGACATGCCCTGACCCGGACAGGGCGGGGAGGCGTCGTCGCCGTCGCACGCGCACGGCCGCTCGATGGCGCCGCCGGCGTAGGCGACGCCCTCGGCCTGGAAGGCGAGGCCGATGATGGGTTCGCCCGCGATCTCGTCGACGAAGCGGTACTTGAAGCAGGCGTGGGTCGTGATGGGCTGGTCGTAGTTCCACCACGAGAAGTGGTCGGTCTCGCCGCACAGGTAGTGGCCGTCGCCCCGCTCTTCGACCGTGCCGAAGCCGTCCTGCTGCCAGAGCGCGGCTTCCGCGTCGTAGTACCAGAGCGGCACGGTGGCCCCGACCGTGGCCGGCAGACCGGCGGGCACGCGCATGCAGAGGGTGGCCGGCCCCGCGAGTTCGGTCACGGGCTCGCCCCACTGGTTCAGCAGTTCGAAGTTCATGACGCCGAAGCTTTCGAGGGTCACGAGCCCGCCGCCCGCGGGAACGGCCAGGTAGTCGCCGCCCGGAAAGGCCCGGCGGTCGCCGGTCGTCGGGTCGACGTGGGCCACCTTGCCCGCGACGAGCGTCACCCCCGGCGGCAACGACGTGCTCGGGATGGTCAGTTCCGCAACCTGCTGGCCGCCCTGGTCGAAGCTGGCCGTGACCCCGCCGGCGCCGTTGTCGACGATGTGCACCGCGTGGAGCTGCGGCATGAGCGTCACGTCGAGCCAGTAGAGCGGGGCGTCCGCGACGTACGGGATGTTCAGGTAGCCGGGGGCGAAGCCCGGGGCGCGCACCTCGACCGCGAAGACGAGGCCGTCGGGGCGGGCCTTGAGATCGTTGAGATCGAGGTAGAGCTGGTAGCTCCCCTCGCTGTACGTGGTCGTGCGCGCCGAGCCGATCGTGACCACGGCGTCGACCACGCCCTGGCCGCCGGCCCGCACCGTGCCGAAGACGAAGAGGATGGGCACGCAGACCCCGCCCGAGCAGTGCGCGGTCTCGAAGTCGCAATCGTCGTCGGATGCGCACGACGTGGCGCAGGCCACCTGTTGCTCGATTTCGCCGGTGCAGTAGATCGGCGGATACGGGCCGCACTCGTCGGCGAGCAGCTCGGCGTAGCAGGCCGAGTCGTCGGGCGAAGCGATGGTCGTGCAGACGGCGTTCACGCAGGCGGCGGCGCCCGAGGAGCCCTGGCAGGTGGCCGGGTCGTCGCAGCGCAGTTCGTGGGCGTACGCGTCGCCGCAGTCGGCGACCTCGCGGCAGCAATCGCCGCCGGCACAGCAGACCCCGTTCTGGCAGTGGTCGCTCCGGCATTCGAAGCCGTTTTCGCAGAGTTCGCCGTCGGGCAGGTCGTAGGGACACGAGCCGAGCCCGAGCGACTCGAAGAAGATGGCCTGCGCGTCGCCGGACGAAAGGTAGCCGTCGCCGTTGCAGTCGGACGCGCAGGCTTCGGCTACGGTCGGCTCCTGCAAGCCGATCGCGAAGAGGAAAGCGGCCTGCGCGTCGCCGGACGAGAGTTGGCCGTCGTCGTTGACGTCGCCGCCGTGGAAGCAGGGTTCGGGCGGCACGTTGGGGGCGCCGCGTTTGGCGGCGGCCTGGGCGGCGGGGGCGCCGGCGACCGCGAGGGGAACGGCCTTGGCGGCCGCGGCCCGCCCGAACGCAGCGGGCCCGGCGGCCCTGCTCCCTGCCCGCGCCTCGAATCCACCGAGCAACAGCACCACCAGTCCCGCAGAGACAGCCATTGCATGCTTCGGTCCGTTCATGGACAGCTCCTTCACTTTCAGGGGTTGGGCAACCGCGGACGTGCGCGAAGCGCAGCAAGCCCCGCCGTTCTACCGTGTGCCGGCACAGCGGTCAATCGGGTGGGCAGCGCTCGCGGGGGGCCCCTCTGCCCTTTTCAACGGAAATGTGCTATGAAGCGGCCACTCTCACAAACAGAGAGGAGAAGGAGGGGTTACCCCCATGAAAACGAACGTGCTGCTGACCGCGATCGTGTCCTTGGCGCTGGCCCTGTCGGCCTGCAAGAAGAAGGAAGAAACCCCGCCGCCCGCCGGGCCGAGCGAGCCCACCACGACGGAGCCCGCCCCGCCGAAGGAGGGCGTCGCCAAGGCGGCCGAAACCGCCGAGCCGGCCAAGCCGGCCGACGCAACGCCGGCCGAGCCCGCCAAGCCGGCCGACAACGTGGCGCTCGTCGACGGCCTCATCCAGGCCATGAACGACGGCAAACTCGACGTCTTCCTGCAGGGCTTTGCCGAAACGGTCGAGATCACCATGCCCGGCATGGAACCGGCCAAGGGTCTCGATGGCGTCAAGAAGTTCGTCGAGATGAGCAACGCCGGCTTCAGCAACGTGAAGGTCACGAAGGTGCGCGTCATCGACGCCCCGGCGAACAACACCGTCGTGGTCCACAGCGTGTGGTCCGGCACGCACTCGGCCGACTGGATGGGCATTCCCGCGACCAACAAGACGGTCTCCGTCGACGGCCTGTGCTTCTACGTGTTCGACAATGGCAAGGTGGTCAAGTGGTTCCACTACTTCGACATGGCCGCCGTCATGGGGCAGCTCGCGCCCGCCGAAGGCCAGCCCGTGCGCGCGCCTGCCGTGGCCCCCGAAACGGCCGACCTCGTGAAGGGTGAAGCCGTTGTCGCCAACCTCGAGGCCATCAAGGCGTGGTACGGCGCGGCCATGGCCGACGCGGTGGCCACCATGGAGAAGATCGGCGCGGCCGACGTCGTCGGCCACGACCTCACCGAGGCCCAGGACATCGCCGGCATCGAGGGCTTCAAGGCGTATCACGCGAAGTACTCCGCCGGGTTCCCCGACGGCAAAGCCACCGTCGACGACCTCTTCAGCGTGGGGCCGTTCGTTGTGGCGCGCACCACCTGGACGGGCACCAACTCGGGCGACATCGGCCCCATCAAAGCCACGGGCAAGGCCGTCACGCTCCACATGGCCGAAATCTATCGCTTCGATGGCGAAAAGGTGAAGGAGTTCTGGACCTTCATGAACGCCGTCGAGCTGCTCGGGCAGCTCGGCCTGCTGCCGGCCCCGGCCCCGGCGGGCGACCCGGCCGCTCCGGCTCCGGCTCCCGCGGGCGACGCCCCGGCCGCCGGCGCTGCGGCCCCCGCTCCGGCTCCCGCGGGCGACACCCCGGCCCCGGCTCCGGCCCCGGCTCCGGCCCCCGCGCCCTGACCCAGCCCTACCCCGGTTCTGCCCCGGTTCCACGCGAGCCCCGAACCCCGCCCTGAATCGAAACCGACCGCCCCCTGAATGGGTCGGCGGCTTCTCGGCCGCCCGGCGACGTCGCAGTGCATCAGGCGCACGGCCCGGGCCCGGCGAGCGGGGGCTGCGGCGCTCCGAGCCATCGCGAAGCCGGCCCAGACGAAGTTGCGTTCCAAGGGATACCGCGGCGCCACGGAGCGCTCCCCCGAGGCCGTGCTCCGGGTACGCCGCTCGGGGGAGCGACGCCGGCAAGAGCGGGATCCATGGGAAGGCGACCTCGGGTCAGCGGCGCAACGCGCAGTCTTCAGGCGGCGTGATCTGGCAGAGCGGCTTCGTGGAGGGCAGCCCGGCGAGCTCGGCGGCGAGCCACCGCAGCGCATAGGGCACGGCCGCGACGGCCCCGTCGGTGTGACCGAGGGCCGCGCACTCGAAGTATTCGATGCGGTAGCCGGCGGCGCACAGCGCCGGGATGGCCTCGCGCTCGACCGCCGTGATGACGAGGTCGTCGAGCTCGCCGTACGCCGCGAGAAACGGCGTGTCGCTCGCGCGCGGTACCGACGTGCGGCCGAGGCTGTTCTCGGCAAAGAAGCAACCCCACGGGTCGAGTTCGGCGAAGTCGCCCGCCCGGGCATGTTCGAGAAACCACGGGGTGTAGATCTGTTCGAGGGTGGTGATGCCGTCGAAGCGATCGTCGTCGACGCCGCAGACGGTGGCCATGAGTTCGGGCAGGGTCTCGGCGACGAAGTAGGGTTCTTCGTTCGTCAGCGCCGGCGTCATGTCGGCCGGCAGGCCGTACCACGCGCGCAGCGCCGTGAGCGCCGCCGCCAGCGTCAACCCCGTGGGGCCGAAGTGGTTGGCGCCCCAGGTCGCCTGGCCGATGAGGTCGGTCGGGGCGACGAGCGCCGCCGCGGCCACGATGTGGAATTCGGGGGCGTAGTGCGGCGCGTAGCGGTCGACGAAGAACGCCGCATGGCCCCCCTGCGACCCGCCGAGCAGCACGAGCCGCTGGGGGTCGGCGGCCGGGGTTGCGAGTTCGGGGTCGGCCGCGACGGCCCGCAGCGCCGCGCGCACGGCGTCGAGCGACGCGATGGCCGTGGCCTCGCCCGAGAGATACGGGTGGATGCTGCCGGGCGGCGAGCCCGCGCCGAAGCCGAGCAGCCCGAGGTAGTCGGGGGCGACCGCCAGGTAGCCTTGCGACGCGAGCAACGTGGGGGCCACGATGGCTTCGAGCGGGTCCCGCGACGGCGCGCAATCGTCCATGAAGCCCGTGGTGCCGTGCAGCCAGAGCGCGATGGGCAGCGGGCCGGCCGGATCGATGCCCTGCGGCACGCCGACGACCGCCGTGGCCTCGCGCACCTGGCCGTGGTCTTGCGTGGTGTAGCGCAACAGGAAATTGCGAGCGCCGTACGGCACCGGGGTGACCGCCGTGAAGTCGGCCTCGGCGAGCAGCCCGTCGATGAAGGCGGGGGTGAGGTTCGAGAGCGCGTGTTCCTGCCAGGCCACGACGGCGCCGACCGCCCGCGGGGGAAGCCACGCGTGGGGCACGGCACCGCACACCGTGGGGTCGAAGGGCGGCACGTACGGAGGGACGTCGGCGTCGGGCGTGGCGTCGGGCGTGCTGTCGCCGAGCGCGTCGGGGGTGGGCGGCAGGTCGCCGGGCGCGAGGTCGCGCGGCACATCGGCGGGGACATCGGGCGTGCTGTCGCCGAGCGCGTCGGGGGTGGGCGGCAGGTCGGCCGGGGGCACGTCGCCGGGCGGCAGGTCGGCCGGGGGCCCATCGGGCGTGCTGTCGCCGAGCGCGTCGGGGGTGGGCGGCAGGTCGCCGGGCGCGAGGTCGCGCGGCACATCGGCGGGGACATCGGGCGTGCTGTCGCCGAGCGCGTCGGGGGTGGGCGGCAGGTCGTCGGGCGGCAGGTCCGGCGGCACATCGGCGGGGACATCGGGCGTGCTGTCGCCGAGCGCGTCGGGGGTGGGCGGCAGGTCGGCCGGGGGCACGTCGCCGGGCGGCAGGTCGGCCGGGGGCCCATCGGGCGTGCTGTCGCCGAGCGCGTCGGGGGTGGGCGGCAGGTCGCCGGGCGCGA
>CAYRCM010000069.1:15636-25756 GCA_964422715.1 uncultured Myxococcales bacterium
CGGGCGTGCTGTCGCCGAGCGCGTCGGGGGTGGGCGGCAGGTCGCCGGGCGCGAGTTCGGCGAACGTGTCGCCAAGGCCGCCGACGTCGGCGGGGCCGGCCGTGCCGGCGCTGTCGGCGCCTGGGACGGCGTCGGCCGCGGCCCGGTCGCCGGAACACGCAGACAGGGCGACCGCGAGCAGCAACACCGCGGCCGACGTCGGAGCGAGCAGATGGAAGGCGCGCATGTGGGGTCCCATCCGGGGCGGACGAAGTCTCGACTCCCCCCGGGCAGGCAATGCCACAGCGGCGAAGTCCGGGTCAAGCGGTGCAGGGCGACGGGAAGGGGGGTGGGGCGGCCTACCACCACGAGACGAGGTTCGAGATGCCCGTGCGGAAGCAGACGACGCCGACGGTCGACTCTTCGTTGTTGTTGTGCGAGGCGAGCTCGGCGTTGACGTACCAGTGCCCGCTCTGGCGGTAGGTGTAGGCGCGGAACGGGGTGGCGGTCGTGCCCCCCTCGTTGATGTCGCCGTCGGCCATGACCACCGAGCCGACGACACAGTGCCAGTCGCTCGCGAGGTAGCCCGTATCGATCTGCCCATTGTCGCCGACATTGAACTGCTTCAACTCGACGAGCTTCTGGTCGGCGGTGAACGACGCGGCCCGCAAGGCGCCCGAAACCTGCACGCCGCCCGCCGCGGTGACGTCGCCTGCAGCATGGAGCGCCCCCTCGACGCGCGTGCCGCCTGAAAACGAGCCCTGCGAGTTGAGGATCTGGCGGTCGTTGGCCTCGTCGTACTTGATGGCCACGCCGGCGTTCGAACCCGCACCGAAAGAGATCCACTTGTAGCTCTGGTCGAGGTGGAGCCAGTCGCCGACCGTGACCGTCTGCCCGCTGTTGCGGTTGAGGAAGAGCGTGGAGTTGGATTCGAGGTTGTTGCCGTCAACCTTGAGCGTCTGGCTGCCCGACTGCACCTGGAGCGCCGGGCCGGCCGAGGTGACGGTGCCGCCCTGCACCTTGGTGCCGCCGGCGAAGTCACCCGCGAAGTTGAGCGTGAGGCTGTCGCCGGTGCTGTGGACGACGGCGCGGCCGCCGTCGCCGCGGTCGGGGTGGCTCGTGAATTCGATGTCCGGGCCGTAGACGGAGAGCTTGCCGTTGACGCGGAAACTCGTCGCGGCCGTCGTCCAGAGGGCGTACGGCACGGGCACGAAACGTTGGCGGTTGCCGAGCGGGGTGTCGCCGGCCTCGGTCAAGAGGGTGATGCCGAGGTACTGGTCGTCGGCCGCCGTGAGCGCCGTGGCGAGACTGCTGGCGCTCTGGGCCGTGGTGGAGCCAAGCAGCACCGAGAAACGGCCGGCATACACGGTGACCGTCTGTTCTTCTTCCCAGACGGGGTTTGCCGCCGTCGCCCCATCGAAGAGCCGGAACACCATCTGGATCGGGCCGTTGAAGGGCGCGCCGTCCTTTTCGAGGGTGCCCTGGTAGGGGACGAGCCGGGGTACGCTGTCGGTCGTCGGGTTGCTGTCGGCCAGCACCCGAAACGACAGCACGAGAATGACCGTGGCGGCAGAACTCGCCACCGAGAGCAAGACGGTCTGCCATTTGTCGCTGCGCATCGTTCGTCCCCTTTCCGATGGGTGCCCTCAGGGCTACCTGAGCCTGCCTGAGGGCCGGCGCCCGGTCAATCTTTCTTGACCGTCTGTTCCTGCTGCTTGGGCCCCTCTTGCTTGTTCTCGGGCTGCACATGCACGGCCTGACCCATTTTCTCGGCTTTCTGCAGGATGGTCTGGTTCAGGATGTCGAAGACGTAGTGATCGCGCCGCATCTCGTTCGCGACGAAGCCCATGTCGGCCTTCTCGCCCTGCACGAACTTGCCGAGCTCGCGCTGCATGTCCTGGCGGACGGGCGCCAGCATGTTCATCATGCGTTCCTGCGCGAACTGGAGGGTATTGAGGGCGTCCTGCGACAGCTGCATGCCCTTGATGTGGCCTCCGTGGTCGAGCAGCCGCATCTGCATGTCTTTCGGCGTGAACACCGGGGCGAATTTCAGGTTGTGGTAGTCGGCGTTCTTGTAGATGCCGTGGAACACGCTGCGCCCCTTCATGAAGTTGATGAAGCCCGCCTTGAAGTAGTTCCAGCGCACGCGGGCCGGCGAGGCGCCGCCAAACGAGCCCATCTTGGCGCGCACGCTCATCGGCCGCACCCAGTTCGACTTGTTGAAGGCCATGCGCGCGCCCTGGATGACCGTGCCCGTGATGCCCCCGAGAACGGGGATGCGCCAGCCCTTCTCGCCGTCGGGGTCGACCGTGTTGACCGGGTTGTTGCCCGACAGCCCGTAGGCCCCGAGCGCTTCTTCGGGCCGCTCGTCGAGGGCTTCTTCGGTTTTCACGCGGTAGGCCGGGTCGGGCGCCGTCCAGCGCCCGGTCTGCGGGTCGAGGTAGCGGGCGCCGAAGAACGAGAGCCCCGTCGTGTCGTCCTGTTCCTTGCCGGTGTAGCCGTAGTGGGCGCCCTCGCCGACTTGCAGCCGGGTGAGCCCGTGCGGGTAGTACTCGGTGCGCTCGACGACCTCGCCGGCCTCGTTGCTGACCGCCACCGTGCCGCCCTGGTGGTCGTGGTGCAGGTAGCGCACGCGCGGCGCGCCGGCGCCAAGCAGCCGTTCGTTGCTCGCCGCGAGCAGTTCGGCGACGGGCGAGACGGCTTGCGGGTCGGCGAAGGCCAGGATGTCGCTTTCGGCGGCCGTCGCGAGCCAGGCGTCGCCCGCGGTGATGACGCCGTCCGGGGCGGCGATGAGCGCGTCGTCGCTGCCCGTGGCCGGGGCGACGTCGCTCAGCATGGTGGCGGCAAATGCCGGGTCTTCGATCTGCACGAAACGCCGATCGTCGATGCGCACATAGGTGACCGCGGTGCCGTCGCGCACCTCGAAGTCGTCGGAGAGGTAGTAGGTGGCATGCCCGTCCTCGCGCTTCACGATGCGCTCGACCGACGGCCCGTACAGGAAACCGGCCTGGGTCTCCGCGGCCTTGCGGGCCTCGGTCAGCCGGCCGAGGTGGTCCCAGGTGTACTGGACGTCGCCGCGCTCGGTCATGCGGCCGTCGGGGCCGTAGGCAAAGCTGAGTTCGCCCGCGGAGACGACGGCGTGCGGACCGGCGTCGCTGCCGTTGCCGTAGACGTAGGTGCCGAGATCGACCGGGCTTTCGGCGCCGCGGCTCGACGTCATGGACACGATGCGCTCGGCGGCGTCATACGCGATGTCGACCGTTTCGCTGGCCTCGGGGCGGTCCGGCGACAACTCGGCGCTCACCAGCCGATAGAGGCTGTCGAAATGGTAGATCGCACTGCCGGTCGGTCCGTCGGCGCCGAGTGCGCCGTCGACGATTTCGACCACGTTGCCGACCGCATCGCGGGTATACGTGTACTGCACGAGCGGCTCGTCGTCGGGGCCCTGCACGGTCGTCTGCACGAGCCGCATACGCGCGTCGCGGGCCCAGGTGGTGGTGGTGCCGTTCGTGGCCTCCAGCACGTCGGCCTGGCCGCGCCCGTCGTAGTGCAGGGCGTTGATGTAGTCGGGGACCGCCGTCAGGCGCCCGGCCCCGTCGAGGGTGAGGTCGATGCGGTTGCCGGCCGGGTAGCGGTTGCCCACCACGCGCTCGGCGTTGTCGTAGAACGTCTCGAACTCGAAGGTCTTGCCGTACCACGTGCGTGCCGCATAGCGCGTGTTGCCGCGCACGGTGTAGCCGTAGCGGTCGCGGCCCGCCGTCCCGTCGCCCAGCGGGTAGTCGATTTGCACGAGCATGCCGGCCACGTTCGTGCAGTCGCTGGCCGCGCAGTCGCCGCGCCGATCGTAGCGGTTGGCGAGCCGCGTGCCGGCCGGGTCGGCCTCATCCCACTGTTCGAGCAGGCGGTTCGTGCCATCGTAGGTCTTCGCAACGGCGACGCCGCGCGCGTCCTCTTGGCGCACCACGTTGCCCGCGGCGTCGTAGGTGAAGGTCGTGACCCCGCTGTCGGGGTCGGTGACCCGCACGACGCGCCCGAGGAGATCGGACTGCTGCGTCGTCGTGACCCCGGTCGGGTCGATGCTCGAAGCCACCGTGCCGAGTTCGTTGTAGCCGAGCTGGATGACTTCGACCTCGGCCCCGGGCCCGGCCTGGCGTTCGAGCGCGATGAGGTGGTGCAGCCCGTTCTTGACATGCACCGTGGGGGTCTCGTAGTGCGCGCCGCCCGGCAGGTTGTCTTCGGCGTCCCACTGCCGCTCGGCGAGCGGCAGGTACTCGGTGCGGGTCACCGAGATGTCGGGGTCGCCCGGGTCGACCGGGTAGGCGATCCGCACCGGCCGGCCGAGCGCGTCGTAGGTCGTCTCGGTCGACAGCGTGCCGGCCGGAGGCGCCGCATCGCACTCGGGGCTCGTCGCCTCGTAGGGCTCGAACACCTGGCGCTCGGCGCCGCCGTTTGAGAACACCGTGAAGCCGCTGACGAGATAGCGACCGGGCGCGATCCGCTCGCGTTCCTGGTAGACGCGGCCGTGGCCGTCGAAGCACTTCACCTGTTCGAGGTCGGTCGGCTCGCCCGCCACCGTGCGCCGTTCGGTGATGATGCGGCTCTTCGGCCGCCCGATGTCGTAGCCGTAGACTTCGCTCGGGGCGTCGGGCGTGTCGCCCGGCCGCACCATCTGGGTCATGCGGCCGAACTCGTCGTAGGCGTAGTACGTCGAATTGCGCGCGTCGAGCGGGGTGCCGTCGACGACCACCATCCAGGCCGTGGCCTCGACCGGCCGGTCCCACTGCAAGTCGTATTCGAGGTCGCGCCGCAGCCGATAGTCGGTCCCGCCGGCCGAGAGCAGGATCTCGGCCCGCATGATGTGCCGCCCGGCCGCGTCGTAGGTATAGAGCCGGCGATGGTCGGGCCCTCCCACGGTGCCGAGCGCGTCGATGACCTCGACCGCGTTGCCGTGCTCGTCGAGCCGGTTGCGCTCCGAGTCACGCACGGCGCCGCCCGTATCGACGCGTTCGGTGACCCGGGTGACGCCGCCCTGTTGGACCTGCCCCGCCGGCAGGCCGACGAAGGCTTCGCCGTCGTAGTACGTCAGCCGTTCGGAATACGTCGCATTCGCCGGCTCGTAGGCCGCGGTGGCCACCCCGAAGACGCGTTCGCGGGTGGGCAGGCTCACAAACCAGCGGCCCTCGTTCGCCTCGGGCAGCGCGAACTCGTTTCTGACGTAGCGTTCGTCGCCGAGACACTGCGGCCCGCACGGCGTGCCCGCGTAGCCCGCGGTGGCGCACGGGGCGCAGGCCCCGCCCCCCTTCGCCACGACGCCGAGGTCGGCCGTGAGCGCCACGTTGCCGTAGCCGTCGTAGACCGTCTCCTTGCGCGTCGAGAGGTAGGCGCCCGCATCGGCGAGCCCTTCGCGGTGCTCGGTGGTCTCCGCTTCCTCGCAGACGTGGCGCACCGGGAAGAGCAGCCCGGCCGGGGGCAGCCCCGCCACCGGGCAGTCGGCGTGTTCGTGCACCTTGACCGCGAGCAGCCGCCCGTCGCTGTACTGCTCCTCGACGAGGAGCCGCCCCTGGCGATAGAGGTCGGCCGCCCCGATGTCGAACTGCTCGTGGACGGCGCCCGGCTGCTGCGCGTCGTCGCCCGGCGATTCGGCCTCGACGAGCTCATAGCCCGCGAACTGTTTGGCCACCCCGTTGTAGTAGCCGTCGTGGTAGGTGTAGCGCGTGATCTGGTGCACCCCGGTCAGTTCGTCGTACGTGTCGAGTTCGTCGACCACCGTCATGGGGTGCGGCAGCGCGTAGGGCCAGGCGCCGGGGCCGCCGTCCCGGGCCATGTGCTGCACCGACGTGCCGTAGCGCACATCGATGACCTTGCCGATGTTGTTCTCGATGCGGCTCATGAGGTTCGGCCGCACGGGGAACATCTCGAGGTAGGTGACGGCCCCGGAGGCGTCGATCCACACGAGGTCGGTCGAGCCGTTGCCGTTCATGTCGGCGTAGAGCACGGTGGTCGTCTGGTCGCGCACCGGGATGTCGCCTTCGATGTCGGCGCTCGTGATGGTGCGTTCGGCGTCGAACACCGCGCCGTTGCGGTTGATCCAGTAGCGCACGGCGTTGCCCGAAACGAGCACCAGGTCGGCCAGCCCGTCGCCGTTCAGGTCTTCGAGTTCGGCCTGGATGGCTTCCTGGTCGGTGAACGCGAAGCCGGTAATGACCGTCCAGTCTTCCCAGTGGCCCCAGCCGAGATTGAGCCGGTAGCGCAACTCGGACTGCAACACCTGCACCGGGTCGAGCAGGCCGTCGCCGTTCAGGTCGTTCAGTTCGAGGGCGTCGCTCTCGAAGCCGGCCCCGACCTGCTCGACGTTCGGGTCTTCGAGGAACGCGCCGGTCCCGGTGTTGCGGAAGACGAACGTCTCGTTGCCCGCCCCGGCGAACTGGCTACGCAGCAAGTCGATGCGCTTGTCGCCGTTGTAGTCGATAAACCGCACCGTGCGCAGTTCGCCATCGGATGGGTCGAAGTCGTTTTGCAAGTCGGGCAGGTCGTCTTCGCCCGTGTCCCAGAGGTTGATGACCTCGGCCCAGTCGCCCGCACCGTAGTTCATGAGCACATCGCCCGTCTGGGCGTTGAGCATGTCGGTGAAGCCGTCGCCGTTGACGTCGAGCACCTGGACGTACGGGGACGAGAGATCGTGGCCGCCCTGGCCCGCGACCGTACTCTCGAAGGGCGGGTCGAAGGCGTGGCCGCCGTCGGCCGCGAGCACGTTGATGAAGAAGCGGTGGGGGGCGCCCGGGGTGCTCGAGTCGACCACGTCGGGCAGCGCGTCGCCGTTGATGTCGATGAGCGTGGCGCCCCGCTGCTGCAGACTCACGCCGAGCGAGCCCATGGAGACGACGTAGGGCCGGTCGCAGCCCTCGGCCGCGCGGCACTCGACCCCGAGGGCGCGGGAGTACGTGAAGGTCTCATGGATGGGGTAGGCGCCGCCGTTCAGCCCGTACAGTTGCACGTCGCTGAGCCGCGAGAAGCCGCCGGAGATCGCGTAGTCTTCGTAGCGCAAGTCGTAGTAGCGGATGCGTTGGCCGCGCGCGAGCACGTTGATGCGCTGCAGCCGCATTTCGAGCAGTTCGTTGAAGCCCGGCTTGCAGTCGGACAGGCGGTCGTAGCGCTCCTCGTACTGGAACGTGACTTCATAGGTAGGCTCGCCCTCGACGAACACCCAGC
This sequence comes from uncultured Myxococcales bacterium, assembly GCA_964422715.1. GTDB lineage: Bacteria > Myxococcota_A > UBA9042 > PWKZ01 > CAYRCM01 > CAYRCM01. The sequence goes on from CAYRCM010000069.1 coordinate 22,825, forward strand.
CGATGTGCCGCGGCAGCGTCACGTTGCCATAGAGGTCATACGTGTACCGGACGTGATGGTCGAAGCGGTCGGTCATCTCGACCAGGTGATAGCGGAACGTGCCGCCCGGGCCGCTGACCCGCGCGTCGGCGACGAGGGTCCCGTCCCGGTCGGCGCCGAAGTACCCGATGCGGCCGTCCGGGTATTCGGCCGTCCAGTAGCCCTCGGCGCCCGTGCCGCGCTCGTGCCACGTGTAGCGCACGAAGCCCTTCTCGAAGCGCGAACGGTACACCGGCGGCTCGGTGCCGGGCAGCCGCACCAGTTGGTCGGAGCCGTCGGCCGCGAACTCGTCGCTGTCGTCGTAGACCGGCAGCCCGCGCAGGGTGAGCCGCTCGATGGCCGGCAGCGGGAGCGACCAGCCCATGCCCGCGACCGAGCCGCCGGCCCCCGAGCTGTAGGAGAGTGCGAGCTGCGGGGTGAGATTCTTGTAGCCCTCGGGCACCTGGATGGGCACCCGGTGGGTCATGGAGCCCATATTGGGGTCGACCTCGGCGTTTTCGCCGACGCCTTCGAGCGAGCCCGGTCCCTCGGGCAGGCTGACCCGGTCGTCGGAGACGCCGGTCGAGGCCCGGGCCGGCAGCGCGCAGGTGAAGAGCAGGCCCGCGAGAGCCAGGCCGACGAAACCGGGGCGCACGACGCGGGCCCCGAACGCACGCCAAACGAGAAAACGCGTAGTCATGGGGTGTTCTCCCTCGATTGGGGTCGTCATTGGAGCCCAAGGCCCGGGTTTGCGACGGCGGCGCCATGGCGGTCGAAGCACTCGACCTCAGTCGGTGTCACGCCCGCGAGGTTGAGCGGGGCGCCGGCCCCGTCGACGATGGCCGCCACCGGGGCCGCAAACGCCGCATCGCCCTTCGCCGTGAACGACAGCGCGAGCCGGTCGCCCAGGCGCTTCGAGGCGCCCGTGACCGTGTCGGCAAAGCGCACGTCGGCCGCCGGCAGTTCGATGACGAGGCCGCACGCGCGGACCGCGGCATTGCCGACCGTCACGCCGCGGAGCGCCGCGGGCGGGCCGCAGACGTTGGCCTGGCATTCGAGGCCGGTGTCACAGCCGCCCTGCGCCGTGCACGGGCAGCCGTTCGTGCCCGCCGGGCAGCCCGGCAACTGGCACGTGCCGGCCGTGCAGACGAGCGCCGTGCCCTCGTGGCTGCCGCAGCTGTCGTCGGGGCCGCAGGGGCAGCCGATCTGGCCCGCCGGGCAGGTGGCGAGCCGGCAGGTGCCGTCGGTGCAGACGAGTGCCGTGCCCTCGTGTTCGCCGCACGTGTCGCCCGGGCCGCACGGGCAGTCGAGGGTACCCGTGGGGCAGCCCGGCACCTGGCACGTGCCGGCCGTGCAGACGAGCGCCGTGCCCTCGTGGCTGCCGCACGTGTCGCCCGCGGCGCACGGGCAGCCGAGCGTGCCGGGCTCGCAGACGACCGGCAGTTCGCAGGTGCCGCTCCGGCATTCGAGGGCCGTGCCCTCGTGGCTGCCGCACGGATGCGTGTCGTCGCAGGGGTCGTGCAGGCCGCCCGGCACGACGCGCGGCGTTTCGCAGACGTTGCTCTGGCAGGCGAGGTCGCCGTCGCAGGTGCCGTTCGGGTAGCACGGGCAGCCCGCACTGCCCTCGGGGCACGGGGTGCCCGGCACGCAGAAGTTGTCGGTGCAGGCGAGGCCCGCGTCGCACGTGCCGTCGGTCTTGCACGGGCAGTTCTGCTGGCCGGGCGGGCAGCCGGGCGCCACGTCGCCGTCGCCCCCGCCCCCGCCGCCCTTGCAGGCGCTCCAGGCGAAGGCCGTGACGAGCAGACCGGCAAGCAGCCCGGGCGGCAGGCAGAGCCGGCCAGACCGGAGGACACGCAACGCGCAGGACGGGCGACGGTACTGAGGTTGCACGGTGGATCCTTTCCCGGGCGCCCACGGGGCGCCGCACGGCACGGGCAGGCGCGAGGTGCAGCAACGGGGCGCGCGGCGTCGACACCCCTCGCGACGCGCCCTGCGCTCAGGGGCTCACTTTGCAGGGTCCCGCGCGGGGCCGGTAGCGTCGGAAATCTACACCGCGGCCGGGCTGTGGACGATCGTCTACAGCGCGGGGGACGGCGACTTGCGGTGCTTGGCCCTTGGGGAGGCGGGGGCTCGCGCGGAGGACGGGCGGGTCGGGGGGCGCCCGGTGCCGGAGCGGGGAGGCGGGGGCGCGCGCGGAGGACGGCCTGCGGGGAGGCGGGGGCTCGCGCGGAGGACGGGCGGGTCGGGGGGCGCCCGCGGGGGCAATGGCTCGGAACGGTGATTTTCATCGGGGGCCACTGCGGCCTGCGGCGCTTCAGTCATGCGCGGCGACGCGGCTATTCCTGCATGAGCCCACGGGCGGCCGCGCCTTCGGCCTTGTTGCCCCCGTGAAAATCTACCGTTCCTGCGCGTGAGTCGCCCCTCGCGGGCGCCCCCACCGACCCGCCTTGTTCGGCCGCCTTGGCGGTGGCGGGGGCGGGGCCGGTTGTAGACGCGGCAGATTGCCGCGTCGGTGCCGTGTCCGCGGCGGGCCGCGGCGCCCCCTTCGGGGGCTCGCGGCTTCGGGCGTTGGTTTGGCAGCCCCTTCGGCTGGAGTTCTGCCAGGATGGTCGCATGAGAACCAAGCCCAAGACGTACCGCGTCGCTACGTTCCCGAATCGAAGAGATTTGTGAGGCCGCGGGCTTTGCGCCGCCGATCATCTGTACGCCACTCGAACTGTCGAAGGAGTAGGCTGCATGGAACCGGACCCTATCGTCGAGGAGATCCACGCGATTCGTGAGGCGCTTTCGAAGGCTTCCGGTGACGACATCCGCAAGATCGCCGAGGCCGCGAAGGCGCGCCAGGTGCAAAGTGGGCGGAATGCGGTGCGACTTCCTCCGCGCAAGCCCAAGGCCGTGCGGAAGGCTTCCTGAG
>CAYRCM010000070.1:0-24495 GCA_964422715.1 uncultured Myxococcales bacterium
GCCGGCCGCGGCATCGCCAAACTGCCGTCCGGACACGTCGAGTGCGCGCGTGGCCATGTCGCCGACATCGGGCGGCTGCGGCGCGGCCGGAGGCGGTGGCTGGACGGCAGGCGGAGCCGGCGGGGCGGGGGGGGCCGGTGGGGCTTCCATCCAGGGCGCCTGGGCTGGCGGCTGGGGCTGCGGCGGCGCTGGCGGCACGGGCTGGGCGGGCAGCGGCGGCGCGGCGGCCATGACGGGAGCCGGGCGCGCCGGTTCGGGCGGCGGTACCGCTTCCATGGGCTCGGGCAGCGGGGGCGCCATACCGGCGCCGGCGGGCTCGATGCGGAGCACGAAATCGCCGATGTAGACCTTGTCGCTCGGCGTTACGATGACGGGCGAACTGATTTTGCGGGCATTGAAGTAGGTGCCGTTCGTGCTGCGCAGGTCGACCACGATGAACTTGTCTTCGCGATGGACGATGCGGGCATGGCGCTTGGACACGTTGCCCTTCGGCAGGATGATGTCGTTGCCCTTGATGCGGCCAATCGATACTTCTTCTTTGTCGAAGTTCAGGACGCGCTCTTCGCCGCCCTTCTCTTTGATTCGAACCGTGAACATTGTTTGAGGCCTCCCGCTCTCGTAAGCCGCTGCGCGACGTCCTCCCGACGGTCGACCCAGACCCGGTGCGTCCGAGCCGCCCGCCGTTGCCCGATAAGCGGGCGGATTGTGTGCCTCAAATCCCGAAATGTCAAGCAGAATCGCTGGGGCGCGGCGACCTGGCGGGCGCGCCGTGGGGTCTCGGAGGTTGCATACCGGGCGGCGCGCGGCTACCCTCGCTGCCGCGGTCTTACGGAGTTGCTCGCATGACCTCTGCGCGCACGCTGTCGCTTCACACGGTCGTTCGCCTCTTCGAGCGCGTCGGGGCGGTCTGTGTGCGCATGGTCGAAGAGGTCGGCGCCATCGTGCTGCTCTTCTGGCAGGCCATCCTCTGGACTTTCCGACCGCCGTTTCGGGTGCGCATTTTCGTGCAGGCGCTCGAGTTCGTCGGGGTCGGCTCGCTCTTCATCGTGCTGTTGACGGGCTTCTTCGCGGGTGCCGTCATGGGCCTGCAGACGGGCCGGGCCTTCCGCATGTTCGGCGCCGACACGTTGATGGGGCCGACCACGGCCCTCGCGCTGGCCCGCGAGTTGAGCCCGGTGTTCACGGCGCTCATGGTGGCCGGCCGGGTCGGCTCGGCCATGGCCACCGAACTCGGCACCATGCGGGTCACCGAACAGATCGATGCCATGCTGACCATGGCCGTCAATCCCGTACAGTACCTCGTCGTCCCACGCATGCTGGCCGCCCTCATCATGGCCCCCATCTTGTGCATGTTCTTCAATGCAATCGGCTACTACGGCTGCTACCTCGTCGGCACGGGCCTGCTGCACATCGACTCGGGCATGTTCATCGAGAAGACCAAACTGTACCTGCAAACCTCCGACGTTCTGAGCGGCATCATCAAGGCCGGGGTGTTCGGGGTCTCCATCGCCGTCATCAGTTGCTACAAGGGGTTTGCCGCAGAGGGCGGGGCGCGCGGCGTGGGCATCGCCACGACGCAGGCGGTGGTCTACAGCTCCGTCGTCGTGCTCATTCTCGACTACTTCCTCACCATTCTCATGTTCTGACAGCGTCGCCGAAAACTGCGTTCCTGCTGCGGCCGCCCCCGCCGGCCGGCAGCGACGACTCGGGGCCCCCGAGACCCCCCCTCCCAGCTGCCTCTCCGGCAGAGTCGCGTCTCGCGCCGGAACGCCGTTTCCGGCGACCCGTTTCTTCCCCCTTCTTGTGCTGCGCACGTGACAGAGCCCCGGGGGACTTCTATAATCCCCCCCGTTTCATCGGCGTGGCGCGCCGCGGTGCGCCGGAGGTGGGATGCGCGGCCTTTCGTCGACCTTCTACGTGGGCGTGATGGTGCTCGCGGCCGCGGGCGTCTTCGTCGTGGTATTCGGCCAGGTCGACAAGGACCATTCGGCGGGCGACGACGGCTACCGGCTCACCGCCGTGTTCGACGACGCCTCCGGTCTCGTGCCGAAGTCGCGCATCACCATGGCCGGCATTCCCATCGGCAGCCTCGAGCGCATCGAACTCGACCCGCAGACCGGCAGCAAGGCGCTCGTCACGCTGCTCGTCAACGGCGACATTCGGCTCTACCGGGGCAAGCAGACGGCCGACGGCCGCTTCATGAACGGCGCCTCGGTCACCCGGCGTCAGGCGAGCCTGCTTGGCGACTACTACCTCGACGTCGCGCCCGGCGTCGCGGGGCCGCTGCTGCGCAACGGCGACCGCATCTACAACGCCATCACCGATGCCGGGCTTGCCGCCCTGCTGCGCCAGGCCGAAAACGCCGGCGACACCTTCGGCAGCGTCACACGCATCCTCGAAAACGTCGACCGCATCTCGGGCGACGTGGCCGAAGTCACGCAGAACCTCGCGACCGTCCTCGGCCAGCAGGACGGCCTCTCGCGAATGGAAGCCGTCACGAGCGACCTCGAAACCATCACCGGCAACATCGCCGCCATCACGGCCGAGGTCCGCGGCTTCGTGAGCCACGACGTTTCGGGCCGTTCCGACAGTTTCGGGCGCATCGTCGACAACGTCGACCGGCTCACCGCGGGGCTTGCCGCCACCGTCGACTCCACGCGCGGTGTGCTCGCCCGCAGCCTCGCCAACATCGAAGCCGTTTCTGCCGACGTGCGCGACATCGTGGGCAGCCGCCGCGACGACGTGTCCGAGAGCATCGGTACGATCAAGGGCACGCTCACGCAGATGCAGGAAGCGCTGCGCAAACTCGACGATTCGCTCGCCAACGTGCGTTCGATTTCCGGCAAGATCGATTCGGGCCAGGGCACCGTTGGGCGGCTCATCAACGACGATCAACTCGTCGAACAGGTCGAAGGTGTCGTCGACGACGCCTCCGACTTCGTGAAACGCCTGACCAGGCTGCAGACGCGGGTCGGCCTGCGCACCGAATACAACATCCACAAGGCGGCGCTGAAGACCTACTTCGAGCTGCAACTCCAGCCCAAAGAAGACAAGTACTACCTGTTCCAGGTGGTCGACGACCCGCTCGGCCGCACGACGCATTCGACCGTGGTCACGCAGAGCAACAACCCCAACCTGCCCCCGGTCATGCGCGAGAGCATCACGCGTACGAGCGACGACCTCAAATTCTCGCTCATGCTGGCCAAGCGCTGGTATTTCCTGACGGGCCGGTTTGGCATCATCGAATCGAGCGGCGGGCTGGGTCTCGACTTGCAGTTCTGGGACGATCGCATTCGGGTCACCGTCGACGCTTTCGATTTCGGCCTTGCGGCCTACCCGCGTATGCGCACGTGGCTCGGGTTCCACATCCTCGACAACTTCTTCGTCAACGCCGGGGTCGACGAAGTCATCGACGGTGGCCGGCGCGACTATTTCTTCGGGCTCGGCGTCTCGTTCACCGACGACGACCTGAAATCGCTGCTCACCACGACCGGCATGCCTTCCCTGTGACGCCCGACCGACTCCGCTGCGGGCCTCTTTCGCAGATGCGGGAGCGCGCGGCTATTGACAGCGCCCGCCCGCCGCGGATATAAATGGTCGCCTTGGTCGCCGAGGAGGGTAAGTCCTTGGAAATCAAGAGGTTGCCCGGACGCGAAGCGTTGCGCTTCAGCGTCGACGACATCCCGAGCGCCGGGCTCGAACGCGTCGTCGCCCTCGACGACGCCTGGCTGCGGCCCCTGCTCGTCGTGCAGTATCGGCCGACCGATGCGCCCGTCGAGGTCTGGCTGCGGGCAGAACGCGTGGGCAACGGCGTGGCGGTGCGGGCGCGGCTGCAGCTCGTTGTCGACGGCGACTGCAGCCGTTGCGCCGAGACGGCGCGCTTCGAAGGGCGAGCGCAGTGGCGTTCGCTCTACTCGGCGGCCCAAACGTCGGGGGTGCGCCTCGGGTCGGGCACGCCAACGGTCGACGAAGACGGCGAGCTCGATTTCTGGCCGCTCGCCGACAACCACGTCGACATCGAACCGGCGGTGGCCGAGCAAGCGGTGTTCGCTCTGCCCGACTACCCGCTGTGCAAACCCGACTGTCGGGGCTTATGCGGGGGCTGCGGGGCCAATCTCAACCTGCAGCCCTGTCGCTGCGCGGCGCCCGCCCCCGACCCGCGCTGGCAGAAACTGAAGGCCCTGCGAGACAAGCTGGGCGAGAGGAGCTAGGCCGTGCCCGTTCCAAAAAGACGACATTCCCGGTGTCGTACGAACTGCCGCCGTTCGCAGCACGACAAGATCGTCGTGCCGCATCTGGCCACTTGCTCGCGCTGCGGCGCAGCCAAGTTGCCGCATCGCATCTGCCCGGAATGTGGCTGGTACAAGGACCGCGAAGTCATCGTGACCCCCAGCACCACGACCCCGTAGTCTGGGCGCGTTCGATGGGGTCCGTCAGCCCGCCGGCCACTCTCGCGGGGGGCGACCGATGATCGTCTGTGTGGCGAGCGACCACGCCGCGCTGCGGCTCAAGTCGGCCGTCTGCGCATGGCTCGCCGAACAGGGGCATGAGGTCCAGGACCTCGGGCCCCACTCGGCCGAATCCGTCGACTATCCCGACTACGCCGATCGCGTCGCATCGCGCGTCGCGGCGGGCGACTGTCCGCGCGGCGTGCTGATGTGCGGCACCGGCATCGGCATGTCCATCGCCGCCAACAAGGTGGCGGGCATCCGCGCGGCCCTCGTCCACGACCCGCTCACGGCGCAACTCGCCGCCGCTCACAACGACGCCAACGTGCTCGTGCTCGGCGGGCGGCTGCTTGCGCCCGAGTACGCGTGCGAACTCATCGCCATCTGGCTGCGCACGCCCTTCGAAGCCCGCCACCGGCCCCGGCTCGACAAAATCGCTCGGCTCGAACGGCAGGGCCGCGGGTCCGACGCATCATGAGGTGTCCGTACTGCCGCAGCATGGACACGGGGGTCGTCGACTCGCGCCTCGCGCGTGACGGCGCGGCCATCCGGCGTCGGCGGCAGTGCCGCGCATGCCAGCGGCGCTTCACCACCTACGAAGTGGTCGAAGACATCTCGCTCGTGGTCGTCAAGAAGGACGGCCAGCGCGAGCCCTTCGAGCGGGCCAAACTGAGGGCCGGGCTCGAACGCGCGTGCCACAAGCGCCCCGTGAGCGTCGACAGCATCGAAGGTTTTCTCGATCAACTCGTGGCCCGGCTTCAGGAATCGGGCGAACGAGAGGTGTCCAGCCGCTACCTCGGCGAGCAGGCCATGGCGTTTCTGCGCCAGGTCGACCAGGTCGCCTACGTGCGCTTCGCCTCCGTCTATCGCCGGTTCCAGGACCCCGCCGCGTTCATCGAGGAACTGAAGACGCTGTTGGAGACGGGCCCGTGACGCCCGACGAACGCTTCATGGCGCTCGCGTTGCGCGTCGCCCGGCGCGGTCTCGGGCGCACGCACCCCAACCCGCCGGTCGGAGCCGTCATCGTGCGCGACGGTGTCGTCTGCGCCACGGGCTATCACCGGCGGGCAGGCGCCCCGCACGCCGAAATCGACGCGCTTCAGAAACTGGGGTTCGCAGCTCCCGGGGCCACCCTCTACTGCACGCTCGAACCGTGCAATCACGCGGGCCGCACGCCGCCTTGCACCCCGGCCATCCTGCGCGCCGGACTGCGACGCGTCGTCTATGGCTGCGCCGACCCCAATCCGCACGTGGCGGGCCAGGGCGGCGCCTACCTCGCGCACGCCGGTCTCGAAGTCACCGCCGGCGTGCTCGGCGAGCGGTGCCGCGAGCTCATCGCGGGCTGGACCACGTTTGTCACCTGTGGCCGGCCGTTCGTCACGCTCAAACTCGCGGCCACGCTCGATGGCAAGATTGCGGGGCCGGCGGGCGATGCCGCCTGGATCAGCGGTCCCGCATCGCGCGCTCTCGTTCACCGGCTGCGCCGAGAAGTCGACGCCGTGCTCGTCGGCGCCGGCACGGCGCTCGCCGACGACCCGCAACTCACGGCCCGCACGCGCGCCGGCCGGCCCGCGGCGCGCCAGCCGGTACGCGTGGTGTTCGATTCGCGGCCGCGGCTCAGCCCCGCCGCACGTCTCTTCCGAGCGCCCGGCGGCGGCCCCGTCTGGATCGTCACGGCCGGCCTCGACGCGGCAGCCGCGCAGGCCCTCGAAGCGGCCGGCGCCACCTTGCTGCGCGTGCCGCTGCACGGGGCACACCTCGACGTCCGCGCGGCGCTCCGGGCGCTTGCCGAGCGCGACCTGACCACGCTGCTCGTCGAAGGCGGCAGCCGGCTTGGGGCCGCGCTCCTGACGGCGCACGTCGTCGACCGGCTCCTCCTCTTTGTCGCCCCTACGCTCATCGGAGGCAGTGAGGCCGTGCCGCTCGTCGGCGACCTGGCCGTCTCCCGGCTCGCCGATGCCATGCCCTTCGATTTCCGGCGCTGTTCCCGCAGCGGCGCCGACCTGCTCATCGAGGCCGTCCCGCGCGCTCACGAGCCCGCTCCGGCCCCGCTTGGGAGCCACGACCCGTGTTCACCGGCATCGTCCAGGCCGTAGGGCAGCTCGCGAGTCGTCGCGGTGGGGCCGCCGGCGCCACGCTGCGCGTGGCTGCGGCGTTGCCCGGCGAGGCGCTCGTCTGCGGCGAGAGCGTGGCCGTCGATGGCGTCTGCCTCACGGTCACCACCGTGCTGAGCGAGGGGTTCGAGGCCGACGTTTCCGCCGAGACGCTCGACCGCACGACCCTCGGTCTCGTGCAGCCGCCGGCCCCGGTCAACCTCGAACGGGCGTTGCGGCTCGGCGACCGGGTCGGTGGCCATCTCGTTACGGGGCACGTCGACGCGCGTGGCACCCTGGTCGAGCGCGTGCGGCTCGGCGCGGCCTGGCGGCTACGCTTCGCTCTGCCCGCCGATCTCGCGGCGTTGGTCGTGGCCAAGGGCTCCATCGCCGTGGCCGGGGTGAGTCTGACGGTCAATGCGTGCGCCCCGGGGTCGTTCGATCTCGTCGTCGTGCCCCACACGGCGCAGGCCACGACCCTTGGCGCGCTGCGGGTCGGCGCGTCCGTCAACCTCGAAACCGACATCCTCGGCAAGTACGTCGTGCACCGGCTCGGGCAAGCCTCAGGCTCCGGGGCACGTTCGGTCGACGAGGATTTTTTGCGGCGCCACGGGTTCGCGTGAACGCCGCGGCGGCGCGCCCCTTGCCAGAAGCGCGACACGCGGTTTAGCATTCGTTCCGTTAGGGGGCGCCCCTGCCCGTGCCTGCCTTGCCGTACTCCCGGGCGGGGGCTTGTGGATCGGCGTTTTTCCGGACGTGCGGCCGTCCAACAGCGGAGACTCACATACCATGGCGCCTCTTCGAGTCGTCGAGGGTCACCTCGACGCCAGGCAACACCGATTCGGGCTCATCGTGAGCCGTTTCAACAGTTTCATCACCGAACGGCTGCTCGAAGGGGCCCTCGACGCCCTGCGACGCCACGGTGCCGACGATGAGCAACTCACGGTCTTCCGCGTACCGGGGGCCTGGGAGATGCCCGCCACGGCGCGGCGGCTCGCGCGATCGGGGCGCTTCGATGCCCTGATTTGCCTCGGTGCGGTCATCCGCGGCGGCACGCCGCACTTCGACTACGTCGCGGCCGAGGTTTCGAAGGGGCTCGCGGCGGTGGGCATGGACTCGGGGCTGCCCGTGGCGTTCGGGGTCCTCACCACCGACAACGTCGAGCAGGCCATCGAGCGCGCGGGCACGAAGGCCGGCAACAAGGGCGCCGAGGCCGCCATGGCGGCCATCGAGATGGTCAACCTCTTCGTGGCCGTCGACGGCCACGCGGCTGACCTCTCATGATCGGCAACCGGCGCAGGGCGCGAGAAAGCGCGCTCCAACTGCTCTACCAAGACGAATTCCACACGGGCGGGGCGCGCGAGGCGGTGGCCCATTTCTGGACCTCGTTTGCCGAGCGCGACCCCGCGCGCGCCGAATTCGTCGACGAGATCCGCTCGTTCTGCATGAACCTCGTCGACGGCGTGCGCCAGAACGCGCAGCAGATCGACGCTCTCATTCGCGGCGCCGCCAAGAACTGGCGCCTCGAACGCATGAGCCGCGTCGACCGCAACATCCTGCGCATGGCCACGTTCGAACTGTTGGCGTTGAGCGACATCCCGCCCAAAGTCACCCTCAACGAGGCGATCGAAATCGCCAAGGCCTACGGCTCCGAAGACTCGAGCGCCTTCATCAACGGCATTCTCGACAAGATCTCGCGTCAGGTCCGCCCGCACGGCATCGACGGCGATGACTCCGAAGAGCCGAGCGACGACGACGAGACCGACGACCACGTTCTGCCCGAGCCCCTCGACCTCGAAGACTGATGCGGAGCGTCCGCGCCGGCGCGTCTCGATAGCGGCCACCCTCGGCGGCGTCAGCGTACCCCCGGGGCCTGCACAGTGTCGCGATGGGTCAGTATGCCTGGGGGTCGAGGGCCGCGAAGTGCGTGCTGAGTTCGTCGAACGTGCCTTCGAGCGACTGGGGGATGACGCGGGCGTCGCCCACGGCCGACATGAAATTCGTATCGCCCGACCAGCGCGGCACCACGTGGTAGTGGATGTGTTCCTTGATGCCGGCGCCTGCCACCTGACCGATGTTCATGCCGATGTTGAGGCCGTCAGGGCGAAACGCCGCCTGTACGATGGCCGCACTGGCCTGCAGCAGCGCCGAGAGCGCATACAGGTCTGCGCGTTCGAGCTCCTGTAGGTGGGGCACGTGGGCCCGAGGGACGACGAGCAAGTGGCCGTTGATGTAAGGCCAGCGGTTGAGCATGACGAACGCGCGTTCGCCGCAGAACAGCACGAACCGCTCGCGACTCACGCCGTGGCGTGGGTGGTGGCAGAAGATGCAGCCGGTCTCTTTGGGGCCGAGGATGTACTCAAGCCGCCAAGGCGCCCACAGCGGGGGACTTTGGGCCATGGCCGGACTCCGGCGCGGGCAGGGAAGGGGGGACGAGCGGCCGCCGCCTACTCTTCGGGGTTGCCGCCCTTGTCGAAATTCGTGAGGTCGAACTTCTCGCGAAGCAGGTCGCCGAGCCGCGTGGAACTGCGCTGTTTCTGCTGGCGCACGTATTCGGCGTAGTGCTCGGTCTCTTCCCCTTCCTGGAGGCGCCGCACGGAGAGGCCGATCTTGCGCTCTTCGGGGATGAGGTTGATGACCTTGGTGCGCACCTTCTGGCCTTCTTTGAGCACCTTGCCGACGCTCTCGACTTTTTCCTGAGAGAGTTCGGAAATGTGGATGAGGCCTTCGAGGTCGTCTTCGAGTTCGACGATGGCGCCGAAGTCGAGCACCTTGGTGACCGTGCCTTCGACCACCGAACCGATGGGGTACTTGTCTTCGACGTTTTCCCACGGGTCGGCGGTGAGCTGCTTGATGCCGAGCGAGAAGCGCTCTTTCTCGACGTCGATGTTGAGGACCACCGCTTCGACCTCATCGCCCTTCTTGAAGTTGAGGTCTTGCGGATGGCGGGCCTTCTGCGACCACGTGAGGTCGGAGATGTGCACGAGGCCGTCGATGCCGTCTTCGATGCCGAGGAAAATGCCGAAATTGGTGATGTTGCGGATCTTGGCGCGCACGACGCTGCCGGCCGGATAGCGTTCGCGCAGCGTGGTCCAGGGGTTGGTCTCGACCTGCTTCATGCCCAGGCTGATGCGCTTGGCCCCGGTGTCGATATCGAGGATCTGCGCCTCGACGATGTCGCCCATGGACAGCAACTTGGAGGGGTGCTTGACCCGCTTCGTCCACGACATCTCGGAGATGTGGATGAGCCCCTCGATGCCTTCTTCGAGCTCGACGAAGGCGCCGTAGTCGGTGAGGCTGACCACCTTGCCCTTGACGCGGTCGTTGACGTGGTAGCGTTCGGCCGCGTTGAGCCACGGGTCGTCGCTGATCTGCTTGAGCCCGAGGCTGACGCGTTCGCTCTCGGCGTCGAACTTGAGCACCTTGACTTTGACTTCGTCGCCCACCTCGAAGAGTTCGGACGGGTGGTTGACGCGGCCCCAGGACATGTCGGTGATGTGCAGCAGGCCGTCGATGCCCCCGAGGTCGACAAAGCAGCCGTACTCGGTGATGTTCTTGACGATGCCCGTGACGATCATGCCTTCCTGGAGGCTCTGGAGCGTCTTGGTCTTGAGCTCTTCGCGTTCTTTTTCGAGCAGTGCCCGCCGCGACAGCACGATGTTGCCGCGACGCTTGTTGAACTTGATGATCTTGAACTTGTAGCGCTGGCCGATGTACTTCTCAAGGTTGCGGCTCGGGCGCAAGTCGACCTGGGAGCCGGGCAGGAACGCCTTGACCCCGATATCGACGGTGAGACCGCCCTTGACGCGCGACGTGATGACGCCTTCGACCAGTTCGTCGCGTTCGGCGGCTTCGCTGATGGTTTCCCAGATCTTCAGCTTGTCCGCTTTCTCTTTGGAGAGTTCGACGAGCCCGTCTTCGTCTTCGATGGCATCGAGGTACACGTCGACCAGGTCGTTTTCCTTGACCGACACGTGGCCTTCGTCGTCGAGGAACTCCTGGATGGACACCTGACCTTCGGACTTGTATCCGATGTCGATGAGCACGTGTTCCTTGGTGACGCGGATGACGCGCCCCTTGACGATCTCCCCTTCTCGGACCTTCTCGTTGCGCAGGTACTCTTCGAAAAGCGCCTCGAAGTTGTCTTCGCCGACATCCGCCGCGGACATGGCGCTGCGCTGCATGCTGGTGTCGCTCATTCCGTCCCGACCTCCCGTCGAAATTCGACTGCGCACCCAGGGGGGGGCTCAATCGTGGGCGCAAACCATAGTATGTCGCCCCCCCTTTGTCAAACGGTTTTGGGGCGCTTCCGGGGCGTCGACGCGGCCGTGCGGAAGGGGTCCGACAGGCCCGCTGCGCCGCACCGCGGAGCGGGCGTGACAAGCCCGCCGGCGGGCCGTAGGATCGCGCGATCGGGAGGATACGATGCCGAGAGCTCGACGTGCTCGCCGCATTCGCTACGCCGTCGCCCTGGTCGTGCTGCTCGGGGGCGGCGCGGGGCTCGTCTGGGCGCTGCGCGCTCCCAGCCCACCCAGCCCGGGGGAGGGGGGGGGCGAGGCCGCGCCCGACCCGACGCGCGGCGGGCTTTCCGGCACGGTCGTCGACGGCGACAGCGGGGCGGGCATCGCCACCGCGCGGGTCTCGCTCCAGTGCGGCGACGCCCCCCCGCGCGAGGAGGCCGTCGACGAGAACGGCGCCTACGGCTTCGATGACCTCGCTCCCGGGCTGTGCGAGGTGCGCGCGTTCGCCCCCGAACACGGTGCCGGCGGTCGCCGCGAGGCGGCCGCGGCGCGCGTGCGCATCCGGGCCGGGCGCACGCTGCCCGATGTGCAGCTCAGTCTCTATCGCGTCGGCAGCGTGCAAGGGCGCGTGCTGCTCGACGGTCGCGGGGTTGCCGACGCGCACCTGAGTGTGCTGTACGCCGAGGCTCCCGGTGAAAACGAGGCCTTCAGCATCGATGTGGGCGCCACGAGCGGGCCGGACGGCAACTTCACGCTCGTCGGCCTCTGGCCCGGTCGGCTCCAGGTGCTCGCCGAACTCGACGGCTACGCGCTGGCCGAGAGCCGCGAGGTGTTCCTGGAAAGCGGCGGCGCCTTGCGCGGCGTCGACATCGTGCTCGGGGGCGCCGCGGTCATCCAGGGGCGCATCGTCGACCCCGATGGTCGGCCGGTGCCCGGCGGCGAGGCGCGCCTGTTTGCGGCCGGGGCGCGGCATCCGCGGCGGGCCAGCGCCGATGAGAGCGGGCGGTTTCTCTTTGAAGGTGTCGCGGCCGGGGCCTACGAACTGAGCGCCCAGGCCCCCGGCTTCCTGCCCGCCGCGCCGGTGCAAGGGACGCTCGAAGCGGGCGACGTGGCCGAACTCGTCGTGGCCGTGCGCCGGGCCGAGGGGCTCACGGGCGTCGTGCGCGATCCGAGCGGGCTGCCCGTGCGCGGGGCAGCCGTCGTGCTGCTCCCACTCGACGCGGCCGATGTGCGCGGACGTCCTGCCGCCTTTTCGGACGAGAACGGCCAGTTCGTCGTCCCCTCGCGGTTGCCGGCCGAACCCTTCGCCGTGCGTGCCTCCCACCCGCAGTACGGTCCGTCGGCCGTGGTCGCGGTCCGCGATGGCGGCGTCGCCCCCGTCGAACTCGTGCTGACCTCGCCCGGCGGCATCGCGGGGCGCGTCGTCAGCGCGGCCACCGGCGCGCCGGTCACCACCTTCGAAGTCTGGATCGTGGGCTACCAGGCGGCGGCCGACAGCCGGCCCCAGCCGGGCGGTGGCTTCGGGCGGCGTCTGGTCCGCGATCCCGCGGGCGAGTTCGTCTTCGAGCCGCTCGCTCCCGGCGTCTATCGCCTCGAAGTGCGGGCCCCGGGGCACACGTCGCAGGAGGCGGGCGGACTCGTCGTCCAGGCCGGAGCCCGGGCCGACGCGGGCGTCATCGCGTTGCTCGCGGGGGCCCGCATCGTCGGGCGCGTCGTCGACGGGCGCAGCGGCGAGCCGCTCGCCCACGCTAGCGTGCGCACCGTCGGCATTGGCTTCCATCCGGCCTTCGCCGCCACCGACGAGCAGGGCGCCTTCGTGCTACCGGCCGTGCCCGCCGAGCGCCTTTCCGTGCAGGTCGGCCACGCCGGCTATGCCACCGAGGTCGTGTCGGCCGTCGAGCCGCCGGCCGGCGGCGAAATCGACCTCGGTACCGTGGCGCTCGACCCCGCCGGGCCCGAGGGCGGCGGGTTCCGCTACGGGGGCATGGGCGCCGTGCTGGCCCTCGACGAGGGGCGCCTCGTCGTGCAGGAAGCTTTCGCCGACGCCCCGGCCGCGCAGGCCGGCCTCGCGCCGGGCACCGAGATTCTGCGCATCGACGGCTACGCCGCCGCCGAACTGGGTCTGCGCCGTTCCGTCGAACTGATCCGCGGCGCCGCCGGCAGCGAAATGACCCTCGAAGTGCTGCGGCCGGGCTCCAACTATCCCGAAACCCTGCGCATCCAGCGCTCCCGCGTCTCGGCGCCAAGCGACGTGCTGCGCTGACGGCACGCCGGCGCGGCAGGTGACTTTTGCGGGTGCCTCGTCTAAGGTTGCGCCCGCGCACGACTGGGAGGTCAGGCTTGACGAGGGCGTCCCAAAGCCGCACACCGCAGCCGCCGGCCGTCGGCCGGCGCACGCCCGCCGTGGGCTGGCTCCTGATCGCGGCGGTTGCCGCCGCCTGTTCGGCGGCCCGCCCCGCGGGACCCGACCCGCGCGACACCGTCCAGCGCTATGCCGCCGCCGTCGAGCGCGGCGACGCCGACGCTGCCTACGACGAACTCTCGGCGGCCCAGCAGACGCGCTGGTCGCGCGACGCGTTTCGCGCGCATTTTCAGAAGAATCTTGAAGAATTGCGTGAGGAAGCGGGTCGCCTGAAGGCCGCCGTGGGCACCGGCGCGGCGGAGTTGCGCCACGTCTACGAGGTCGGCGACGCCCGCGCGACCGTCGCGCAGCAGGCCGACGGCCGCTGGCGGCTCGAGGCGCCCTTTCTGCCCGGGGCTGCGCCGGGAGGCCCACGGGCCCTCGTCGAGGCGCTGGCGGCCGCGCTCTTGAGCCCCGAGTGGGGCGCACTCGCGGGCCGGCTGCTCACCCGGGAGCGCCACGACCAGCTCTTGGCCTTTGGCAGCGCCCTCAGCCGCGCTGCGCTTGACGTCCCCGTGCACTCCGATGCGCCCTCGCTGCGCGTACCGGTGCCCGGTTTCGGCACGTTGGTGCTCACCCGGCAGCCGCCCGACTGGCGGGTGTCGGCCATCGAATTGTAGGATCTCTGCGGCGCCCAGGCCGGGCGGTCCGTCCTGGCGGTCCACCCCGAGGGGTAGGATAGGGAGGTGCACGGTGGAGGCACTGGGCCTCATCGAGACGAAAGGGTTTGCGGGGGTGCTCGAAGCGGGCAACGCGTTGCTCGCCGTCCCCGGCGTCGAACTCATCGCCTACGAGAAGATCGGCGGCGGCTACGTGGCCCTGCTGGCGCGGGGGCCTGAAGAGGCGCTGCGCCAGGCCATCGACGACGGGGCGCGCCAGGCCGAACGCGTGGGCGAACTCATCTCGGTCCACGTCATCATCAACCCCGCCCCGCGGCTCGTCGAACTGCTGCTCAGCCGACCGCGTGGCGACAAGACCGGGCTCTGAGGCCGGCCGCTGCCCCGCGCCCCGCGCTGTCCGGCGGTCGCTGCCGGGCGGCTCAGGGGCGCGCCGGCGCGCGTGACAAACGCGGGCGAAGTGCCTAGGATGGCGCGCATGGAGCGCAAGCCTTTGCAGCACCCCGACTCCTCCGTTGCCGACCCCACGCGTCGCCGCATGCTCACTGCCGCCGGCGTCCTGGGGCTCCTCAGCGGGCCGGCGGTCACGTGGCTCGTCCAGGAAGTCGACGCGGGCGCCCTGCGCCTGCGCTGGTCGCGTGAACGCGTGGCCGTCGGCGGCGTCGTCACACTGCGCATCGAGCGCGGGCGGCTGCCCGCGGGTGCTCCTGTCGAACTGCGCGTGTGGGCACGCGATCTCGTCAATCCCGACGTGCCCGCCCGCCTGGTTGCGCAACACCGCCTGACGGTTCCTCAGCGGGCCACGCGCATCGCGTTCGAGCCCCCCTATCCCTACCTCCGCCTGCAGGACGCGCAGCTGCGCTTCCTCGCCGAGGCGGCCGGTGCGCTGTCACCGCCCCTGTGCATGAACGTGCGGGGCTACCGCTTCAGTTGTTGACCATGGCCTGCGGCACACCCGTCCCCCGTCGACCGCACTTCAGCTTGGCGTTGTGCATCACGACCGCGGTGTTCTTGGCCGGCGCGAGCGGGCCGGCGCGGGCGCAGATGCGCTTCGACGAGCCGCAAATCAAGATCAACTGGATCGATGTCTCGAAGGCCCCCGAGGTCACCATCTACGCGTCGTTCCTCGACCGGCGGCTGCGCCCCGTGCCGCTCAAGGTCGTCCGTTCGATCGAGGTCGGCGCTCTGCCGGTAGGCGAGGACGCGCCGGCCGTCAAACAGGCCACGCCTATCAAGGTGTTCACCGACGGTGTGCCGCCGCGCGGCGAAGATGGCGAGTTGCTCGTCGCCTCGAAGGCCGGCCTGGCCAACGACGTGGTGGTGGTCGCGGCCGGCTTCCAGGACCCCGCGCTGCGGCAGGGCACGCTCGGCGAGGGGCTGCGGGCCGCCGTCGACCTCGTGCTGAAGAAGGCCGGCGACAAGGCCAACGTCAACGTCATCTGGTACAACGACCGGCTGTTCTCCTATTTCGAACTCGAGGGCAAGGCCAACGAACTCTCCGACATCGGCTACGCCCTCGCCGATTGCCGCGCCAAACGCCTGCGCTGGCTCGAAAACTGGGGCGAAGAGCCCGAACCGCCGAAGGAAGGCGAGCCGAAGGGCCCGCCGCCGTACCCGTGCGGGCTCCTCAGCGACGCCGCCAAGGTCGCCAAGATCCTCAAACGCCAAGATTTCCGCGGCTTCTATCCGCGTCTCATGGGCTTTGGCGCGGCACCGCTGTGCGCCGACCCGGCCTTCAAGCCACTCGGGGCCGAGACGGGGGCGCTGCGTCAGCGCGAACCCGACTACGGCAGCGCCATCGACGAGGGCTTCAAGATGCTCGTGCGCACATCCGACGTGCGCAAGCCGAAGTACCTCATCCTGCTGTCCGATGGGCGCGAGCAGTACATCTACCGCCAGGACGACTGTCGTCTCAAGGCCGAATTCGAGGTCCGGCAGGCCATCCAGAAGGTCGAAAACGACTGCCGGGCGCTCGGCGGTGGGCGCCGCGAAGTCAACGCCTGCCTGCGCGATACCAAGAAAATCGAAGAACTCCGCAAGAAACTCACGGCGCAGGGCCAGAAGCGCCTCGACGACGACCTCATCCGCGAGCAGAAGCAGTTTCAGCTGAACCGCCTGCGCCAGTGGCTGACGCTTGCCGACGCCGCCAACATCCGGGTGTTCGCGGTGGGCTTGCCGCTCGGCCAGGACCACGAACGCGAACGCCTCAAGGTGCTCGCGTTTCGCAGCGGCGGCACGTACCGCGAAGTCGTCGACGTCACGACGGTGGTCGACATGGCCACCCAGATGATGGAAGAGATCGGCGGCCAGTACGTGGTGCGCTTCGACGCCGGCCTCGAGGGCGGCAAGAGCTACCGCTACGAACTGCGCGCGAAGCTCGCGCGCGGCGGCAACATGCGTTCCGAACCCTACGACTTCACGGTGCCCACGACGGCCAAGGGGGGCCTCGGGCTCAAGATTCGCAAGCTCGTCCGCTGGCTCGAGAAGAAGGTGGGCTCGCCCTGGCACATCCTCATCATCGTGGGGGTCTGCCTGCTCGTCAGCTTCATCCTGTTCATCGTGTTCTGGAAACTCATCAAGTTCATCCGCAAGAAGGTGAAAGAAGCCAAGAAGAAAGCGGAGGCCAGGGCCAAGGCGGCGGCGGCGGCCGCGGCCAAGGGCGCGGTGCCGCGAGGACGGTAGGCGCGATGGATCCCGAACTCGAAGCCCTGGTGGCCGACCTCGGCGGTTGCGGCAACGACGTCGAAATCGAGAACCTCGACAAGCTCGGTCACAGCATCATCATTGCGGGCGAACGCTTCGAGTTGCGCAGCGGCGTGCCGGTCGTCACGTGGGAAGACGACCCGTTCTGGTCGTTCGAACGCGTCAAGGGGCAGTTCGCCACGCTCGAAAGCCCCGTGTGCGTGCCCCGCATCCTGAAGAGCAAGGACGGCGGCGGCGGCAAGGTCACCACCCTCGAACAGCTCGCCGAAACCGTGAAGATGGTCGTGCTGCACTCCGACGGCATGAAGAACTCGTGCGGCACCTTCAAAGTGCTGGCCAACAAAGGCTATTCGACGCACTTCATGGTCGACTGGAACGGGGTCATCTACCAGGCGCTCGACCCCATCACGAAGGCCATCCACGCGGGCGAAGCGAACGACGTCTCGATCGGCATCGACCTCAACCTCGTGCACGCCAACCTGCTCGAAGACCGCGATTTCTCCTATCCGTACGGCGACATCCCGGGCATGGCCGATCCAAAGTACAAGCGGCCCATCTCCGAGGTCATGGCCATCAATGGGTCGCCGAAGAAGGCCTACGGCTACACCGACGCGCAGTACGTCTCGCTCATCGAACTGCTGAAGGTGCTCACGACCAACATCGGCATCCCCAAGCAGATTCCGCTGAACGACCAGGGCGACGTCGTCGACCGCGTGCTCGAAGACCCGGCCTTCCAGGGCATCGTGGCCCACTGGCACCTCGCCGAAAGCCGCTGGGACCCCGGCCCGGGCTTCGATTGGCAGCGCCTCTATCACGCCCTGCGCGGCGAATTCACCCACTTCCCGCTGCAACTCGAAGACGGCAAGGACATCCCCGATCTGCTCGAAAAATCGAAGGTCGAAGCCGCCGCGCACGAGTTCTTCCGCAACACCGAGAAGGGCAGGGGCGGCTACTACCCCATCGGCGTCAACCAGAACTGGCACGGCGGCGTGCACCTGCATGCGCCCGAGGGCACACCGGTGCGGGCCATCATCGACGGCAAACTCGTAGCCGCGCGCTTTGGCAGCACCCCCGAGCTCGGTTCCAACAACTTCGTCCTGCTGCGCCACGACATCGAGATGCCGGCCAACCAAACGCTCAAGTTCTTCACGCTGTACATGCACCTCGAGCCGCTCGACGTCCACGACCCGACGGTGGGCATCGACTGGCTCAAGAAGGCCTACCGCGTGTACAGCGGCCGCGAGAAGGAAGACGAAGAGGCGCTCGACATCGACGACAAGAAGGACGACCACTACTACGGCAAGAAAGACCTGCCGGACGCGAAGATCGCGCCCGACGAAGACGAACAGGCCGAGGCCGAACGCAAAGAAGAAGAGAAGAAGGCCCAGAAACCCTTCCTCGGCATCGGAACCGGGGTTGCCGCCCTGCGCCAAGGCGACGTGGCGCTGTTCGACCTCAAGGAACACCCGATCGAAGTGCGATCGGGCGAAGTCATCGGCGGCGTCGGCTTCTACAGTGGCAGCGGCGAACGCCAGACGCTCGTGCACCTCGAACTCTTCTCCGACGCGTCGTACCAGCAGTCCATCGACATGGGGGTCCATGGGGCGCAGTGGGTCGAGGTCGAAGAAGACGTCACGCCCCGCCTACGGGTCGACAACGATGACATCCTGAGCCTGTTCGAGGGGCCCGTCGCCCGCCGGCGGCACGACAGTTTCTTCCGCCAGGTGGGCCAGCGCATTCCGCCAGGCGATATCGAGGATTTCTTCTCGATCGAGAGCGAGAGCGAGGAAGCCCGCACCTGGCTGCGCAAGGCCATCACGCGGCACGTGAGCGAATGGTCCGACCAGGTTGACTGGGTGAAAGCGCTTTCGGCCGCGCAAGACTGGAACGGCAAGACCGAAGACTTCCTGCGCTTCCTGCAGGACGCCCAGGGCAACCAACGCTCTGGGGTTTTCGTCAACACCATCGGGCAGTTCCTGCCCTTCATCTGGCTCAACGCCGACGTCGCGAAGCACATTGGTCTCGACCTCGAAGACTGGAACGGCGTGCTCTACCACTTCCACCCCATTCACTTCCTGATGTGGCTCACCTTCCATTCGAGCCCGCGCATCAAGGCCATTTCCCAGGGCAAGAGCCTGCGCAAACTTCGCGACGAACGAAAGAAACGCCTCGAAGCCGAACTCCAGGAACGGCTGGCCGGGCGCGTCACCGAAAACTCCGACATGAGTCACGACTTCGAAAACGAGTTCTACATCGAAGTCGAAGAGTCCTCGCCCACCGACGTGCTCAACGGCTACTACACCAGCAGCGGCCAGGACGAGTGGAAACTGCCCGAACGCAAGAAGGAATGAGCGAATCGACGCTGCGCTTCGACGGCGGGACACTCGTCTTCGACGGTGCGCCCGAGGCCTGTGCGGGGGCGCTCGCCGCCTCGGAATTCTTCCGCCTCGACCCGCGCGTCGGGCTGCCGCGGGCCCCCGCCCACCTCTATCGGCGCATCGTGGCGCAACTCACGCGCGCGGGGCTGCCGTTCGTCGACGCCGCCCGGCGCTACAACGAACTCGTGCTGCAGCACCAGGCCGAGCGCCGGCCCTATCCCCACCAACTCGCGGCCATCACGGCCTGGCAGGAGGCCGGGCGCCGGGGCGTCGTGGTCCTGCCGACGGGGGCGGGCAAGACGTACGTGGCCGAACTCGCCATTGCCCGCACGGCGCGAAGCGCGCTCGTCGTCGCTCCCACGATCGACCTCATGAACCAGTGGTCCGACCGGCTCGCGGTGGCGTTCGGCAGCGACCCCGGACTCGTCGGCGGTGGCGCCCACGAAGTCCGCGAACTCACCGTGACCACGTATGATTCGGCCTACCGCTACCTCGACCGCCTGGGCGACCGCTTCGGCTTGCTGGTCTTCGACGAGGTGCACCACCTGCCCGGTCCGAGCTACCTCGCCGCGGCCATGTGCGCCATTGCGCCCTTCCGCCTTGGGCTCACGGCCACCCTCGAACGTGCCGACGGACGCGAAAGCGAGCTGAGCGATGTCGTCGGCCCGGTCGTCTACCGGCAAGAGATTCTCGACCTGGCGGGTGACGTGCTGGCTCCGTACGAGACCGTGCGCATCAGCGTCGACCTCACGGCCGACGAGGCCGAAACGTACCGGATCGCGCGCGGCACCTACATCGATTTCGTCCGCAGCCAGAGCCTGCGCATGGGTGACCCGAGCGCCTGGGGCCGCTTCATCGTGGCGTCGAGCCGTAGCCGCGCCGGCCGGCGGGCGCTCCTCGCCTACCGTCGCCAGCGCGAAGTCGCCTTCGGCTGCGAGGCCAAGCAACGCGTGCTAAGCCGTCTCCTGCGCCAGCACCGCGCCGACCGCATGCTGGTGTTCATCGACGACAACGAGAGCGTCTACCGCATCGCGCGGGCCCATCTGCTGCCCGCCATCACCCACGAGACCGACCCGCGCGAGCGGCGCGTCATGCTGCGCGCCTTCCACGCGGGCGAAGTCCGCGCGCTCGTCACGTCGCGCGTGCTCAACGAGGGCGTCGATGTGCCGGCCGCCAATGTGGCCGTCGTGCTGTCCGGCAGCGCCAGCATCCGCGAGCACGTGCAGAGGCTCGGGCGCATCCTGCGGCGTGAGCCGAACAAGGAAGCCGTGCTCTACGAAGTGGTGGCGCGCGGCACCACCGAAGAGGACGTGAGCCAGCGCCGGCGCGAACATGCGGCCTACGGGGCCGGCGCATGCTGACCGTCGACCTCGTCCGCGCCGACGTGCAGGACGGCTGGGTGCGGCCGCGCTACCTGGCTCCGGACAGCCCGCGCTGGCTCGGACGGGCGGCCGATCTCGTGGACCTCGTGAGCGCCCACGTGGGTCGCACGCAGGGCGAGTTCGACGAGGCATTGGCCGACCTGCTGGCCGACGGCGTCGACTTCCGCGCGAGCCGCGGGCTTGCGAAGCTGCTGCTCGACCGAGGCGAATTCGCGACCGTGGCCCCCGTTCCGCCGGCCGACGTACGCGCCGCCGTGTTTCTGGCGGCGGGGCGCCGCCACCCGGTGGCGGTCGGCATCGCGCCCGACGACCGTGCGGCCGTGTTGGCCGAAGTGGCGGCGGCGTTCGGCACCGAGGCCGAGGCCGTCGAGGCCGCGCTCTTCGCCGACCGTCCGGACGAACAGCGCCTCACGCGTTTCGAACCGCTCGAGCCCGTCGAACTGCTGCATCGCTACAACACCGCGCTCGCCCAGGCGGTGCTGCTGCGCGCGACCGAGGTGCGGGTGGGGCTTTCCGGGGCCACGCCGGCGCGCTACCGCCAACTCTTCCGCTTCATCAAGTTCTACCAACTCATGTACCGCGCAGAGGCCGCGCCGGGCGGCGGCTACACGCTCACGCTCGACGGGCCGCTCAGCCTGTTTCGCCAGGTGAGCCGCTACGGCCTACGGCTCGCGCAGTTCCTGCCGGCGCTCCTGCTCTGCCCGGAGTTCGCGCTCGAAGCCGACGTGCAGTGGGGCGAGCCGCGCACGGCCGCGCGTTTTTCCCTCACGGCGGCCGCGGGCCTGCGTTCGCACTACCGCGACACCGGGGTTTGGGCGTCCGACGAGCAGCGCTGGTTCGAAGAGCAGTTCGCACGGCGCGGCGCGCCGTGGCAGTTGCGCCCGGCCGAGCGCATCGTGCCGCTCGCCGGCCAGCGGGCGTTCGTGCCCGACTACGAACTCGTGCACCCCGACGGGCGCACCGCGCTGCTGGCCATCCTGTGGTTCTGGCGGGGCCGCCAGCTCGGCCCGCTTCTCCGGGAGCTCGCGGCCGCCGCGGTGCGCAACGTCATCGTGGCGGTTTCCGAACGCTATCAGACCGACGACGAATCGCCCGATCTCGCGGGCGCTCTGGTGATACCCTTCAAGGGCGTGCTGACGCCGGCCAAGGTGCGCGACGCCGCCGAGCAGGTGGCCATTCACGCAGCGGGAGGAGAGGATGATCGCGAGCCGTAGGCGCTACCGACTCGGAGACACCAGCATTCGCGTGCCCGTCGTGAGCCTTGCCGACAAGGCGCTCATTCGCGAGGCCGCGCAGAACCGCCACGGGCTGCGCGCCGAACTCGTGGCCGAACAGGCCGGGCGCGACCTGCCCGCGCTGCTCGACGCCACGGTCGGGCGGCTCAGTCCCGGTATGCGCATCACGCTGCTCGTCGGCGGCGGGCTCGCGGGCGGCGTCACCGCAGTGGCCGCGCGCTACTTCGCGAACCGCGGCGCCCGCGTCACCGTGCTCTTCGACCGGGCGCCGAAGGACTTGCCGCCCACGACCGGCCTCATGGCGTCCATGCTGATGACGCTCAACACCGAATGGCAGCGGGTCGGAGCCGACGATGAGGCGCTGATCGACCTGTACCTCTCGCCGGACTCGCCCCTCGACCTCGTCGTCGACGGGCTCTTCGACGAGCGTGCGCCCGGCAGCCCGAGTCCGGGGGCGCGCGCCCTGGTTGCCGCCGCCACGGCCTGCGGCCGTCCCGTGCTTGCCGTCGAGGCCCCGGCCGGCCTGTACACGCCGCTCGGGCCCGCTCTCCGGGCCGAGGCCACGCTGGCGGTGGGCCTGCCGCTCGACGTGCTCGCAACCGAGGCCGGCGCGGCGGCTTCGGGCCAGGTCTACCTGTCCGATGTATCGTGGTCGGCCGAGCTTTTCTCGGAAGTGGGCGTCCCGCTCGGGCCCATGTTCGCCGCGGGCAGCCCGCAGCGCCTGAGCCTGCTGCAAGGCTGAGGGGCTACAACTCGATTTCGATGCCCGCCGTCGTCTGAAACGACCGCAGGTCGCGTCCCTCACCGAGCACCAGGTTGTATTTCGCGTCCCAGACCAACCCAAAATTGGACACGATGGGCCAGTGCAGCCCGACGAAGGGCCCGAGGTTGGCGTAGAGGCTCTCACCGATGGGGGTGATGCCGAGAGCCGCGCCGAGAAACGGCCGCACATAGCGCGTCACGATGACGAACTTGAACTGCACGCCGGCGTCGACCACCCACGGGCCGCGGCCGTTCTCTTCGATGGCGTAGATGTTGACGAACGGCGAGATGTAGAACGAATCGAACAGCGGCAGGTCGCAGTGGTAGCCGAAGGCCACCCCCGTGTCGAAGTCGGTGTCGCCGCCCGCCGGCGTGGCGAGGCCCGCCCGAAAACCGAAGCCGGGCCCCGCGGAGGCGGAGGCCGGGCCCGCGAGCAGCAGAACGACGGCAAGCAGGAGCGGCTTCCAGCGCATGGACGACCTCCGCGCCGCGGCCAGCCGCCGGGCCGCCCGCGCACGCATGGGCCGACCCCCCGGGGGCCGCGTTTCCAGGGTCGAGGATAGGGGGGAACCGGATTCCGTCCAGTTTTCGGGCTTGCCGGCGGCGGACGGCGCCTACAGCAGCTTGCGGCCTTCGATGGCGCGGCTGAGCGTCAGCTGGTCGATGAATTCGAGGTCGGAGCCCATCGGGATGCCGGTGGCGATGCGGCTCACCGGAATGCCGAGCGGGCGCAGTTTTTGGGCCAGGTAGACGGCGGTGGCCTCACCCTCGACGTCGGCGTTCGTGGCCGCGATGACCTCGCGGACGCCGGTCGCGCGGGCCCGTTCGACGAGCGCCGGAATGCGCAACGCGTCGGGGCCGACGCCCTTCAGGGGGGCGATCACGCCATGCAGCACGTGGTACAGCCCGCGGAATGCGTGGGCCGACTCGATGGCGAAGAGATCGGGCACGCCCTCGACGACGCAGAGCAAGGCCGCATCCCGGGTAGGGTCGGCGCAGATGGGGCAGAGGTCGCCCTCGGCCACGTTGTAGCAGCGCGCACACAGGTGGACCCGTTCGGCCACGGCGAGCAAGCTCTTTCCGAGCGCATTTGGAAAGCCGGAGTCGATTTGCCCGACGAGGTAGAGGGCGAGGCGCGTCGCACTTTTTTCGCCCACGCCGGGCAGCCGGCCGAGGTAGGCAACGAGCTGCTCGAGGGCGGCCGGCAGCCTCATCGGGGGAGACCGGGCAGATTCAGCCCGCCCGCCACCTCGGAGATGCGTTCGGCCATGAGCCGCCGGCCGGCTTCAAGCGCCTGGTTGACGGCGGCCACGACGAGATCCTGAAGCAGCTCCCGGTCTTCGACCCGAATGACCTCGGGCTCGATCGTGACGCGCACGATTTCGCCTTTGCCGGTGGCCACGGCCACGACCATACCGCCACCGGCCGAGCCTTCGGCAGTGCGCTTGGCCGCTTCCTCCTCGACGCGGCTCAGCCGTTCTTGCAGTTCGCGGGCCTGCTGCAGCAGTTCGTCGAAGCGGGTGGGCATGGCGGCCATCGGGGTTGCTCCGCGCGCGAGGGGCGCTCAGGGGGTTTCGGAATCGGGCTCGTCCGGATCGCCTGCGAGTCGCACGTCGGCAATGCGGCCGCCGAAGAACGACAGCGTTTCCTGGACGACCGGGTGGTCGAGCAGTGCCTGCCGGCGTTGCCGCTGGCGTCCCTGGCGTTCGCTTTCCTCGCGTGCAGAGAGCGAGGTGTCGGGAGTGGCGTCGGCCGCGAGTTCGACGACGCTCAGGGCGGGCTGCACGCCGAAATACTCGCGCAAGAGCGCCGTCAGCTTTTCGACCTGGTCGGCGCCCTTGAGCCGCTGGACCAAGAACTTCGCGCGGCCCGACACGAAACCGAGTTCGAGGCTCGATGGCGTGAAGTGCCGCACCACGGCATGGCCGAGCGACTCGACGAGGAAGCGGTGGCGGTTGGAGGCGCGGGCCCAGCGCACGAAGCCATCCCACGCCTCGGGGCCGGGAGCGGCGAGCGCAATGCTGGGGGGGGCCGTGGGCGGCTGCGCCGGTGACGCCGAGGCCGGTGGCGGCTCGGGCGGCGGCTCGGACGGCTCGGGCGGGCGTTGCGCCTCGCCCAGGGTCGGCGCCACCGGGGCGACCGGAGGGTCGACCGGCGGCTCCGGCGCCACCTCGACCGGGGCGATCGCGGTCACCGCGGCCTCGGTGTCGACCTGGATCTGCTCGACCTTGTGGC
>CAYRCM010000071.1:0-14054 GCA_964422715.1 uncultured Myxococcales bacterium
CTGGCCGCCGCAGCCGCCACCGCCGCCACCGCCGCCGGCGCCGCCGAATCTCTCGCAGCAGCAGGAGTCGTCGCCGCCACCGCCGCCACCACCGCCACCGCCGCCACCGGTCTGGCCGCCGACGCCCGGCAGGCCGTCGGAGGGCACGTAGCCGCCGACGTTGGCCGCGCCGAATCCGGAGCCGGGGAAGCCGTTGGAACCGGCAAACCCGGCGGTGCCGGCGCTGCCCGGGGCGCCACCGTTCGTGGCCCCGCCCCCGGAGCCGCCGAGCCCGGGTGCCGCGCCGTCGGCGGCCTGCCCGCCGTTCGCGCCGCGGCCGCCGCTGGAACCGTTGCTACCGCCGGCGCCGCCGCCGCCTCCGCCTGCGCCGCACGGGCTCGTGCCGCCGCCGCCGCCGTCAGGTTGCCCGGAGCCACAGTTGTCGGCGCAGAAGAGCGAGCCGTCCTGGCAGCCCGGGTCGCCGGGGGCCCCGTTGATGCCCTGCGCGCCGTTCTGGCCGGCCTGGCCGGACTGCCCCGGACCGCCGGTGCCCGTGCGGATGACGCAATTGCGCAGCGTCAGCCCGGGGCAGTTGACGAGCACGGCGCCGTAGGATGTGCCGCCGTACTGCGCGTTGGCGTCGGCCACGAGGTTGAGCCCCGCGATTTCGGTGGCCATCTCGACGCCGTCGCAGCGCAGCGCCAGCGCGCCCGAACCCACCGTAACCGTGTTGCCGTCGCTGCGCGCCCAGCCGATGGACGCGTCGAAGCCGCCGTAGATGGAGACCCCGCCGACGACCTGCGGCGTTTCGTCGTAGTCGCCGACCGAGACGTAGACGTGGATCTTGCCCGTGAGGGCCGCCATGTTCAGGCCGGCTGCGATCGTCTTGAGGGGCGCCTCGCGGGTGCCGGCGCCGAGGTCGTCGCCGACGTAGTGGTCGACGAAGACCGCGATGGACGCGTCGCCATCGATGCCATCGCAGTTGCTGTCGACGTAGAGCGGGTCGGGCGGGTCGTCGGGCTGAGCGCCGGCGAGCGGGTCGCAACCCTGCTCGCCCACCCAGACGCCTTCGACGCAGAACGGTTGCGTGTGCGCACAGATGCCGAGCCCGCAGGTGGTCTCGCCGAGGCCTTCGTCGGTGTCGCCGTCGCAGTCGTCGTCTTGCGCGTTGCATTCCTCGGGGGTGTCGGGTTCGTCGTTCTCGCACACGACCCCGGAGCCGCTCGACGAGCACACGTACTGACCGCGCGTGCACGAGTCGCCGTCCGGGCCGTCGCAGGGCTGCATCAGCCGGTCGGCCCAGGGCTCGTCGGTGTCGCCGTCGCAGTTGTTGTCGAGGCTGTCGCAGACCTCGTCTTGGACACCGTCGAAGGGGTCGCAGTGCACTTCGATGCCCGAGACGCACGCGGCAACGGTGTGCCGGCATTCGCCGAGCCCGCACGTTTCTTGGCCGAGGTCCTCGACTTCATCGGTATTGCCATCGCAGTCGTCGTCGAGCAGGTTGCAGGCCTCGGCGCGCGGCTCGACGGCGGTGCATTCGCCGTAGACCGCCGTTTCGAGACAGGTGCGCACCCCGTAGCAGCGCCCCTCGGTGTTCTCGACGTAGCACGGCGTGCTCTGGCCGAAGAAGCTGGAGATGCAGTCGCACTGCAAATCGTCGGGCTGACACTGCATGAGGGTGCGGTCGGGCAAAACCACCTCGTTGCAGCTGTAGCCGCTCGGGCAGCGCTCTTCGGCCGAGCATTCGATGCCGCAGAAGCGCCCCTCGGGGCCGTAGTCGAGGCAGACGTTCTCGGCTTCGCTGTAGTCGTCGGTGCAGTCGCGGTCGGACTGGCAGGGCCGGCAGAGTTTGGAGTTGAGTTGCACACAGATATAGATCGTGTCGGGAGCCGCCGCCGGGTTCTGCTTGCAGTACCAACCGGGCACGAGGCAGTCGTCGATGCACTGCATGGAGCAGACCTGGCCCTGGACGCTGTTGACGCACCATTCGTCGTCGCAATCGTTGTTGTTGCGGCACGGGCAGAGGTAGGCGCCCGGATGCTCGTCGCAGCGCGCCGTGAGCACTTCGGGGTCGAGCTGGTCGCCGCCCCCGGTGTCGGCGACCTCGCCGTCGGGCTTGTTCGGGAAGAGGTCGAGCCCCGCGCCTTCGCCCGGCAGGTCGGTGGGCGGAACGTAGAGGTCCCCCAGGTGCGGGCCCTCGGTGTCGAAGAGGGCGTCGCCGGCGGGGCCTCCCGGCGCGGTGGACCCTCCCGAACATGCGGTTGCACCCACCAGGCAGAGGAACAGGGCGGTGACGATCGCTCGCGACATCTCGTGCTCCTTACGGGTGGCGGACGGAGCGGCCGACCGAGGACCAGGTCGCAGACGCCGGACCGCCGGAACCGCGCAGATTATAGGGGGCCGGGCCCGTCAGGCACAAGCGCCGACGTCGGGACCCTGTAGCGGCGTCGCCGCGACGCGGGCCCCGCGGCGCATGGCGGCCAGCGGTGGCTCAGTCTTCGAGGCGGCGTTCGATGCCCGTGAGCGCTTCGAGGTCGAGCTCGGCCAGCACGGCCGGCTGGACGAGTCTGAAGCGTTCGAGCGTCGCCGGATGGACTTCGCCGGCGACCCCGATGGGGCGCTTCTCGCCGCCCACTTCGGCGTACAGCGTGGCGCCGCGCCCGGGGATGAAGGTCGGGTTTTCGCAAGCCGTCACGCTCAGCGTGGCCCCGAACTCGGCGAGCACCGCCTGGACGGTGGCCTTGATCAGGGCGAAATCGGCGCGCGGCCCGAGCACGCCGATGGCCAACTGGCGCACCTCGACGGCCCCGGTCTCGGAGCCGGGCGCGAGGCGACAGATGTCTCCGGTCTCGAAGAGACAGAGCGGCAGTTCCTCGGAGGCCGAGTCGGCAAACGTCGTCATGAGGCCCGGCAGCAGGCTGCGGCGTACGATGGTCTGGTCGACGGACTTGGGGTTCTGGATGCGCACGACATCGGGCGGCACGTCGAGCCCGAGGGCGTCGAAGGCCACCTCGGGACTCGTGAGTTCGAGCCCCATCATCTCGTGGAAGCCGAGCCCCGTGAGCGCTTCGCGCGCGACGCGCGACACGGTGACGACCGGCAGTTCGCGGCCAAACGTCATGCTCGCTTCGAGCAGCGGCCGGATGTTGCCGTACCCATAGGCGATGCCCACGTCTTCCGCGAGATCGACGGGGTGCAGGATGTCGTTGCGATACGCCGGCACGGCCACCTGGAGAGCCGTGGCGTCGAGCGGGGCCACGTCGTGGCGCATGCGTTCGAGGTACATGGCCACCTGGTCGCGCGTGAGCGGAATGCCGAGCACGCGCTCGACCGCCGTCTTGTCGATGGTGAGCACCTGCGGCGTGAAGTCGGGCGTGCGCGCCGTGCGCTCGGGGTAGCGGATGTCGACCTGCTCGACCTGCAAGCCGGGGACGAGTTCGAACAGCGACGCGACGAGCACGTTGAGCGTCTTCTGCACGATGCGTTCGCCGGTGCCCGTGACGTCGATGAAAAGGTTGCGCGTTTCGGGGCGCACGCGCGTGCGCTCCGAGTTGATGATGGGCGGCATGGACAGCACGACGTCGGCGCTGTCGACGAGCAGCGGGTAGACGCGGAACGGTTCGAGCAGGCGGGCGTACGCCGTGCCCTTCGGGTGCTCGGCCAGGATGCGCCGCGGCGAAAGGCGGTACTGCGGTTCGTCGCCGGGCGCGCCGAGCGGCGCGAACCCCACATCGTCGGGCGCGATGGTCGTGTAGCGCAGGTCGGGGGCGACCGTGTCCAGGTCGTAGACACCGATCGAGGCGTGCTTGCGGTCGCGCCCCATGGCCCAGTGCAGGTTTTCCTGCAATTTCATGAGGATCTTGATGAGATCGTCATCGAAATCGATACCGCGCACGACCGCGCACGCGATGTGGGGCCGGGGGCAATCGGCCGAGAGCACGCGCGGGTCGACCTGAACCGCCACCTTGGCCGGCAGGAGCGCGTAGCGCGGCTGGCCCGTTTCTTCGCCGAGAATGCCGCGCAGTGCCCGCGCGAGGCCGCCCGGCTCGAACATGTCGGGCCGCACGGGCTGCAGCTCGACACGCACGACAGGCGATTCGCCGGCGGGCTGGACGTCTTGCGGGCGTTCGTCGAAGCGCGTGCCGCAGCGGTCGCACACCCCCGGGTCGGGTTCGTCGGGAAGTACCTCGATGAGGTTCGCGCAGCGCAGGCAGCGGAAGCGCCGCAACGTGGTGAAGTCTTCGACGTTGCAGCCCATTTGCGCGAGCCGGGCGAGCAGCGCGTCGCGGTCGAGCGGGGTTTGCACGCGCTGGAGCAGCAGGTGAACGGGCAGGGCGACTACCGGCATAGCGCCACCTCGCGAAGCCAGCTGACCCGGCCGCCGCGGCCGCCGGGGAGCCCCTGATAGAGGGTGGAAATGGTTTCCTCGCCGAGCCGGAACATGGCCAGGCGTTCGAGCCCGAGACCCCACGCCAATACGGGCACGTCGCAGCCGGTCGGCAGGGTCACCTCGGGCCGGAACACGCCGGCGCCGCCCATTTCGACCCAGTCGCGGCGGCCCGGGTGCCACACGAAGACCTCGACGCTCGGCTCGGTGTACGGGAAGAAGCCGGGGCGGAACTCGAAGCGCTCGAAGCCCATCTTCGTGTAGAAGTGCGACAGGATGCCGAGCAGCGTTGCGAACGAGCCACGCGCGTCGACCACGATGCCGTCGACCTGGTGGAAGACGGGCAAGTGCTTGTAGTCGGTGGTCTCGTTGCGGAACACCGGCCCGATGCAGAACACCTTGCGCGGGGCCCGGGGGTTGCGGAAGAGCGCTCGCACCGAAGCCGCGGTGCAGTGCGTGCGCAACACGACCTGTTCGGCGCGCTCGGGTTCCCAGCGGTAGCGCCAACCGATGGAGCCTGTGTCGCCCCCGTGTTCGTGGGTGGCGCGCACGGCATTCACGTAGTCGGCGGCCGGCAAGGCGCAGCGGGCCGGGTCGGACAGGTAGAACGTGTCCTGCATCTCGCGGGCCGGATGGTCCTGCGGCTGGAACAGCGCGTCGAAGTCCCAGAACGCCGATTCGACGTGGGGCGAGGCGACCTCGTTGAAGCCCAATTCGAGGAAGAGGCGGCGCGTGGTCTCGAACACGCGTTGGAGCGGATGGGCCTTGCCCGGGCGGACGACGGCGACCTCGTCATGCACGTTGTACGGCTTGAGGGTGACGTCGCGCCAGCCCCCGTCGAGCAGCAACTCGCGCCCGAGGGTCGTGACCTCTTGGCGCACGCGCAGGCCCTGCGCCGCGGCTGCGCGGCCCGCAGCGGTGAGCGCCACGGTGCGCACCTTGCGGCGGCGGACGTCGACCGCGTCGCGGCGCCCCTTGAGCAGGCCGAGTGCCGCCTCGACGTCGATGCCGTGCTCGCGTTCGAGCACGTCGCGCCGCACCGGACCGGCGGCGAGTGCCCCGAGCAGGCGCTCGTCGGCACCGACATCGGCGAGGCGCCGCTCGGCGTCGGGCGCGGCCTTCAACTGTCCCGCCACGCGCAGGGCGTAGCCCTTGGCGTCGAGGAAGCGCAGGCTCGCGCCGACGTCGGCCGCCGTAAGTGCGGTGCGGGCGGGGATGTCCTTGATGTCGAGCGGCGCGCCCGCCTGCACGAGGGCCTCCAGGATGAGGCGCTCCGGCAACGGCCGCGCGGCGAGGGCCTGGCCCGCCTTGCCGAGCCCGCATTCCTCGTGCTCGACCTCGGATACCGCGACCCAGCCCCGACTTGCGAGCAGCAGGGCCGCGGCGTGCACTTTCGACTGGTCGTGACCGCACGCCTCGGCGAGCCCGACGATGCTGGCCGCATCGTCGTCGCGCAGGAGCGCGCTCAGGATGTCGAATTCGATCTTGGTTACGCGGTGCTCTTCCATGGTTTCTCCCGGCAGCGGGGCCCGTCGTGGGCAGCGGCGGCGTTCGTCGGCGCGCCACGATAGCCAAAGCGCCACGGCGAGGCAAGGCGTCGCTGGCCGGCCACGTCGTCGGGTCGCCTTGCCGCCCACCCGGGCCGATGCGACGGGCCCGTGCGCGGCCGCGGCGCTTTTCTTGCGAAAGAGGCCCGGTCGCAGGGGACAAAGGCTCGCCCGCGCCGATGAAAGGGGACGCCGGCGCCGGTTGCGCGGCCCTGGCCGCTCGGGCACAATGGGGCCCAACGAGCCTCCGCGGAAGCCGTATCTGAGCCGGGCCGGGGGCGGTTTCCTGCGTTGGCCTGAAACGGGAGCACATGATGATCGCGCAGTCGTCGCGTCGGGTTCCATTCGCCGTCCTGCGCCGTACGCCCCGGGCCTTGCTGGCCGGGCTCCTCTGGGCCTTCGGGGCCGTGCCGTCGGCCTGCGACAGCGACGCCGGCACCGAGTCCGCCGTGCGGTTTTGTGCCGATCCCGGCGCGGCCTGCGTCGGCGCCACCGACCAGGATCTCGCGTTCGGCAACGTCCCGCTCAACCGGGACACCACGAAATCGCTCACGTTCGTGCACGACTTGAGCGTGGCGCTGCCGGTCACGGGAGTTCGCATCGAACTCGACGGGGAAGGGTCCAGCCCGTTCGATGTCGTCGCGCTGTGCGTGACGCGTGCCGCGGCCGCCGTCCCGGCCGACGCGGGTCCCGCCGGCGACACCGTAGGCGTGCCCGACGCCGGCCCCGCGGTCGACGTGCCGGGCCGGGCCGACGCCGCCCTGGCGTCCGACACTCCGGCCGAACGGTCCGGCGACGCGCCGGCCTCTGCCGATGCCGGTGCGGCCGGCTCGTCAGACGGGGCCAACGCCGCCGCCGACTTCTGCGCTTCCGGCGAAGATTTCATCGACCCGCTCACCGACCAGGACATCTCGCTCGCCAAGCACGACACGCTGCGCGTGGTGGTCGCCTTTGCACCCAAGGAAATCAAGGCGTTCGCAGCGTCCTTGGTCGTCAAGTTCGGCACGCCCGATCCCGACCTCGCGAGCCAGCGGGCGCTCGGCGGGGGCGGCTGCATCGGTGGCCCGGGCGAGCCGGCCACCCCGGTCCTCTCGGTCCCGGAATCGCTGACCGCGTCGTTGAGTGGCCGTGGCATCGAAGCGGAAGTCGAGTGTGTCGACGCCGATGACGACCAGTTCCTCACCGGCCCGCCGAACCTGCTCTGCCGGCCCAGCGACTGCGACGACGCGGCGCCCACCTGCGGTGCCGACTGCACGACCGATGTCGACCAGGACGGCCAGCGCGACTGCGACGACCCGTGCGTCGACGGCGACCAGGACGGATACGGCTTCAGCCATCTGCCGAGCAACGGCACCTGCCGAGACGTCGACTGCCGCGACGACGTGGCGTCCTGCACCACTGATTGCAGCGACAGCGACGGCGACGACGTGCCCGACTGCGCCGACCCGTGCGTCGACCCCGACGGCGACGGCCACGGCACGGGCAGCGGGTGCGCGGGTCCCGACTGCGACGAGGGCACGGGGCTGTGCAACGTCGACTGTGTCACCGACATCGATCAGGACGACGCGCGCGACTGCGACGACGGCTGCGTCGACATCGACGACGACGGCTACGGCGAGGGCACGGCGTGCGAGGGCCCCGATTGCGCCGACAGCGTCCCCGAATGCGACACCGATTGCACCACCGACACCGACGGCGACGACCGGCGCGATTGCGACGACCCGTGCGTCGACGTCGATGGCGACGGCTACGGCGCGGGCCCCGATTGCGTGTATCCCGACTGCGACGACGCGGCGCCGCTGTGCACGACCGACTGCGTCACCGATGTCGACGGCGACGACGTATACGACTGCGCCGACGGTTGCCTCGACGCCGACCGAGACAATTTCGGCGTGGGTTCCGCCTGTCTCGGTCCCGATTGCGACGATGACCACTCGACCTGTCGCACCAACTGCGAAGACGTCGACGGCAACGGGGTCGCCGAATGCGTCGACGGCTGCCTCGACTTTGACGGCGACCACTTCGGTGAGGGCCCGCGCTGCAACTGCGGCCTCGTCGACTGCGCCGACTGCGACCCCTACGTGCCGACCTGCGGCGCCGACTGCGCGGCCGACCTCGACGTCGACGGGCTCGTCGACTGCAAAGACCCCTGCCTCGACGCGGACGCCGACCTCTGGGGCACCGAAGATGTCGCGTTCGTCGCCTACTGCGCGGCGCTCGCCGAAGACGGCCTGCCGCTCCACCCGAACTGCGCGTTCGGCTGCGTCGGGCTCGACTGCGACGATGCGGTGCGGACCTGCACCGACGACTGCGAGACCGACATCGATGCCGACAGTGTCTACGACTGCGCCGACGACTGCCTCGACGGCGACCGCGACGAGTACGGCGTGGGCACGGCGTTTGGCAATGTCTGCCTCGGAGCCGACTGCGACGACCGCTTCCCCACCTGCATCGACGATTGCGCGACCGACGCCGACGGCGACGGCTATCCCGACTGCCGCGACGTCTGCGTCGACATCGACGAAGACGGCTGGGGTTCCATCCACGCCGACTTCGTCGCCTGGTGCGACGCCGAGAGCGACGCCGGGCGCGAAGCCGACCCCAACTGCAACTTCCCCTGCACGGGCGAAGACTGCGACGACGCGCAGCCGCTCTGCCGTGGCGACTGCACCACCGACGCCGACAACGACGAGGCGCGCGACTGCGACGACCCTTGCGTCGACGGCGACCGCGACGACTACGGGGTCGGCCCCGGCTGCCAGGGGCCCGACTGCCTCGACACGGCGGCCACGTGCACCCTCGACTGCGCGACCGACGTCGACGCCGACGCCGTGCCCGACTGCACCGACCCGTGCATCGACTTCGACCAGGACGGCTTTGGATCCGGCACGCCCGCCGGGCACTCCTGCCCCGACGACTGCCTCGACACCGCGGCGCTCTGCACCACCGACTGCACCGACGGCGACCTCGACGGTCGGCCCGACTGTAACGACAGCTGCATCGACGACGACGGCGACACGTTCTGTGCCAATGCCGCGCCCTTCGACTGCGACGACGCGGTGCCCACCTGTTGGGGTGGCGCCGGGGCCAACGGTTGTCTGGCCGACGTCGACGGCGACGGCGTGCGCGATTGCCAGGACCCGTGCGTCGACGCAGACGGCGACCGCTATGGCTGGACCAATCTCACGAGCGGCGGGCAGTGCCTCGGAGCCGACTGCGACGATGCTTTCCCGACGTGCACCGCCGACTGCACGACCAACGCCGACACCGACCTCTTCCCCGACTGTCGCGACAGCTGCATCGACCGCGACGGCGACACGTTTGGTTCCACGGGCGGGCCGCCCACGACGTGTACGGCGCTCGACTGCAACGACAACGACGCCCTCGTCAACCCGAGCCGTCCCGAACGCTGCAACGGCATCGACGACGACTGCGACACGGCCACCGACGCCACCGACTACGAGCTCTATGCCGACGACCCGCAGAACTGCGAAATGCAGCAGGGAGTCTGCAACGGGGCCCGCAAACCGGCGCGGCTGTGTCAGTCCGGCATCTGGCTCGAGTGCGACACGGCGGCCTACGCCGCGCACAGCAGCCACTACCAGCGCAACGTCGAAACGAGCTGCGACGGCCGCGACAACGACTGCAACGGCACGCTGAACGGCGGGGTCGACGAAGACTTCACCTTTACCGACTGGAACGGCAGCTCGCGACGGGTGAGCGAGAGTTGCGGCACGGGCGCCTGCACCGGTGGTTCGGTGGTCTGCGCGACCGCCACCACCACGCGCTGCAGCACGGCCTCGCAGTCGTCGGGCGAGCGCTGCGATCGCATCGACAACGACTGCGACGGCAGCACCGACGCGGCCGACGCGGCCGACCTGCTCACGAACGATCGGCAGAACTGCGAACAGCAATTGGGCGTGTGTTCGGGCTGCACGAAACCGGCCGCGCTCTGCGTCAACGGCAGTTGGACGGCCTGCA
The DNA here is from genome assembly GCA_964422715.1 of uncultured Myxococcales bacterium. Taxonomy (GTDB): domain Bacteria; phylum Myxococcota_A; class UBA9042; order PWKZ01; family CAYRCM01; genus CAYRCM01. The sequence continues at coordinate 9,895 of CAYRCM010000071.1, forward strand.
CGGCGGCTACCTACCAGGCCTGTCGGCCCGGCGTCTACGAGACCGCCGAGCTGACGTGCAACGACCAGACGAGCACCGACAACGATTGCGACGGCAACGCCAACTGTCGCGACGGCGACTGCAACGGCGACCAGGGGCCGGCCGGGCAGACGTGCGAGCCCAACGGCGAGACGCTCTGCGCCGACCATCAGGACAACGACGGCGACGGCCAGTCCGACTGCGGCGACCCGCAGTGCAACACGCGTACGTGCGACGACACCTTCCAGTGCACCGACGGCGACGTCTGCTCGGCCGGCAGCTGCCGCGGCACGCCGCACAACGAACGCTGCACGGATTCCAACGAGTGCACGAACGACACGTGCAGCGCCACCACGGGCTGCGTGTTCACGAACCGCACGAACGGCACCGAATGTGGCACCCGCTCCTGCTCCGGCCTCGTCTGGCGCAAGCAGACCTGCCAAACCGGTCAGTGCTCGGGCTCGGCCGACGTCGAGAACTGCGCCGACACCGAAGAATGCACGAACGACGCCTGCAACGCCGTCAACGGGTGCTCGCACAGCAACGTGGCGAACGGCACCGAGTGCGGCGCGCGCTACTGCGAGAGCCTCGTCTACCGCAAGCGCACCTGCAACGCGGGCACGTGTTCCACGTCGGCACAGGTCGAGAACTGCGACGACACCAACACCTGTACCACCGACAACTGCAACGCGACCACGGGCGGCTGCTCGCACACCAACAACACGCTGCAGTGCGCGGCGGCCACGTGCACCACCGATGGGGGCAACCCCACGTTCCATCCGGCGCGCACGTGCTCGGGGGGCGTGTGCCCCGGCGACGTGCCGCAAAACTGCAACGACGGGGTGCTGTGCACCGACGACTCGTGCTCCACGACGGCCGGCTGCCAGCACGCGAACAACACCGTCGTGTGCGCCGCGGCCGAATGCCGCACCGACGCGGGGCAGCTGCGCTTCCATCGTGAGCGGCGCTGCGCGGCGGGCACGTGCGAGGCCTACACGCCCGTCAGCTGCAACGACAGCAACGTCTGCACCGACGACACGTGCAACACCACGACGGGCTGCGTGCAGACGAACAACAGCGCCGAGTGCGCGGCGGGCGCGTGCGATGGCGCGGGCAACCTCACGTACCACGCGCGCCGGGTGTGCTCGGGGGGCAGCTGTCCGGCCGACAGCCCGGTGAACTGCAACGACAGCAATCTCTGCACCGACGACACGTGCAACGCCTCGACGGGGTGCGGGAACACGAACAATGCGGTGGAGTGTGCGGCGGGACTGTGCGACGGAGCCGGTGGGTTGACCTACCACGCGCGTCGTTTGTGCTCAGGCGGTAGTTGCCCGGCCGATAGCCCGGTTAGCTGCAATGACGGCGAGTTCTGCACCGACGATGCGTGTTCCACGACGTCCGGTTGCTCGAACGCGAACAACACAGCCCAGTGCGGTGAGGGCTACTGCGTCGGGCTGACCTACTACGCTCCGGCATTCTGTGCGGGGGGCACTTGTCCTGGCGCATCAGGAGTCGACTGTTCCGACACGAACGCTTGTACTGGTGATTCCTGTGTGTCTGCTTCTGGGTGCGCGCATTCCGAGACCTGCTGCGCCGACAACCTCAACAACGACAACGACGCCACGACCGACTGTGCCGACGCCGACTGCGCCGACGCCGTGATGACGACCACGACATGCGCGGCGCCGAGCGCCATCTTCCCCAGCCTGCCGCGTGCCCGCTGTCAGCCGGCCGGCGAGGCCATCTGTTACGACAACTGCGACAACGACCGGGACACCCTGGTCGATTGCGCCGACCCCGGCTGCGTCAACCGTTGCTGCGACACCGGCAAGCGCTGCCAGGGAACCGGCAACGCCTGCACCGAAAGCGGCGTCGTTGCGGAGAGCACGGCCAGCGGCAACTGTGCCGACGGCCTCGACAACGACTGCGACGGCTGCATCGACGGCGCCGACTCCGGCTGCGGTGGCTCGGGCTGCCCGGGGCGCATGGCCGCTCAGCTCGCCGGGGGGCGCCCCGCGGACTCCGGCGTTCCTACGGCGGCCGCGGCCTTGCCGGCGGCCCCCCTCGTCTTCTGGTATTCGCCCGGGTTCGAGCAATTCCCGGCCTGGCCGCTCCGCGACGGCCGGCAGCGGGCCGCCTCCGCCCCGACTGTTCGCGCCGGGTTTGCCGATGCGCTGCCCGACGCCGCGCTCACGGCGGCCGTCTGGGCCGACCCCGACGGGCGGCTGAGCCTGCTGCTCTGGCAGGCGGCCGGCGAGGGGCCGACCGGTTGCGGCGTCGACGTGCAGCTCGGGCCTGGGTTTGCCGTTGAGGGCGAGATCTCTCGCGCGCTCGGGCTCGACCCGGATTCGGGGCTGCTGCGCTTCGAACGCTTGAAGGGGGCGCCGAACGCGGTCGTGTTGGGGCCCGTCGAGCCTGCGGCGTTCTGCGTGGCGTTCGTGCCGCGGGCGTGTCGGGGCGGCGCCCCGGTGCTCCGGCTTTTTTCAGGGAACGCGGCGGAGTCGGCGTACGACGTGGCAATCGATCGCGACTTGTGGCTTTGCGCCGCGTTTGCCGAGCCTTGACAGGGGCCGGCGGCGCGCCTCGCGAACTTGAACAGGTGGCGCAGATTGCGGAACGGCCGGTGGAGGGGCATCCATGACCGAACGACGTCTCGTGAGTTGGTTCTTCGTCGTCCTCTTCGGGGCCGGCGCGTGCGGTCAAGACGGCACCCGACCCGGTGCGTGCGGGGATGCGGTGTGTCCGGCGCTCTGCGACTGCGCGGGCGGGCCCGACCCCGCCTGCCCGGGCGGCGACCAGGGCGGGCCCGAAGCCGACGCGTTGGGGGATGCCGACGGACAGCCCGAGCTCGACCAGGCGGTCGACCCCGACGACGGGGCCGGGCCCGGCGAGTTCGGTGGCGACGTGCCGGAGCCGGTCTGCCTTTCCGACGCCGACTGTGCCGGGGCCTTCCCGGGCCTGACCGTCTGCCTCGCGCCCTACTGCGACGGGGCGACGGGCCGGTGCGCCACGGCCGCGGCGCACGAGGGCGAGGCGTGCGACGACGGCGATGCGTGTACGAGCGCCGAGGCGTGCACGGCGGGGGTCTGTGTGGGCACCCCGCGGGCGTGCGACGACGGCAACGCGTGTACGGGCAACGGCTGCGACCCCGCGTCGGGGTTGTGCCGCTACACGGCGCTGAGCGGCGGGGCGTGCGACGACGGCAACCCGTGTACGACGGACGATGCGTGCGGCGAAGGGGTCTGCACGGGAGCGGCGACGCCCGAATGCGACTGCCGGCTGGCCGGGGCCTGCGTGAACGAGCGTTGTTTCGGGCAGCCGGGCTGCGAGAGCGAGGCGGGCTACTGCGGCGACGGGCACGACAACGACGGCGACGGCCGGATCGACTGTGCCGACGACGATTGCGCGGGCAGCGGGGGCCCCGGCGGGCACAGTTGCGAGCCGGCGGGCGAGACGACGTGCCACGACGGTTTCGACAACGACGGCGACGGTGTCGGCGACTGTGCCGACCCCGATTGCGCTGGCCGTTCGTGCGACGACGGGCTGTTCTGCACGCGCGACGAGATCTGTGAGGGCGAGGCGTGCGTGGGCCTGCCGCGGGACGCGTTGTGCGACGACGAGGAGGTCTGCACGGTCGACACGTGCGACGCGGGGCAGGGCTGCGCGCACGAGGCGTTGCCGGACGGCAGCGGGTGCGGGTCCGCGTTGTGCGCGGGCCTCGTGTGGACGGCGGCCGAGTGCGTGGCGGGCCTGTGCGTTGCGGCAGTGCTCGAAGACTGCGCCGACGACAGTGCGTGTACGCGCGACCAGTGCGACGCCGAGCTCGGCTGCACGCGCGAGTTGTTGCCGGACGGCAGCGAGTGCGGGCCGCGGCGTTGCGACGGGTTGCGCTGGCTCGCGTCCTCGTGCCAGACGGGCTTCTGTACAGGGGCGACGCTTGTGGAGCAGTGTGCGTCCGCCGACGCTTGTCAGGCGCCGGTGTGCGACGCGGAGGCCGGCTGCTCGACGCAAGCTGCGGCGGACGGTACGCCGTGCGGCGACCGCTACTGTGATGGGCTCGTCTGGACGGAACCGGCGTGTGTTGCGGGAGTCTGCGAGGGCGACCGCATAGTCGAGAACTGTGACGATGGGAATGTGTG
>CAYRCM010000071.1:14154-24462 GCA_964422715.1 uncultured Myxococcales bacterium
GACGACGACGGCGACGGCCTGACCGACTGCGCCGACCCCGACTGCGCCTGCGGCACGTAGCGCCAGCGAAAGGGAGCGAGAGCGAGCGATGAGGCTCTGTCCACACTGTGGCCATCGGGGTAGCGAGCGGCTGTGTCCGCGCGACGGATATCCGATGGTGCTCGAACACCTGGTCGGCGACTCGGCCGAGCCCCCGAATCTCATCGGGCGGGTCTTCGGCGACCGCTACCGCGTCGACGAGCTCGTGGGCAAGGGCGGTATGGGCTGCGTCTACCGCGCGCTGCACGTGGTCATGCAGCAGACGGTGGCCCTCAAGGTCATGCGCCGCGACCTCGCGCGCGACGTCACGGCCATCCGGCGCTTCTACCATGAGGCCCGCGCCTGTTCGGGCCTCAAGCACCACCACACGATCAAGGTGCACGACTTCGGCGTATCCGACGACGGCTACCCGTACCTTGCCATGGAGTACCTGTCCGGCCGGCCGCTCGGCGCCGTGCTGCGCGCCGAGGGCCGCCTCGAAGCCGGCCGCGTCGTGCGCCTGGCGCAACAGGTCTGCAAGTCGTTGCAGGAGGCGCACGACGCGGGCATCGTCCATCGCGATTTGAAGCCGGCCAACCTGTTTCTCGCGCAAGTGCCCGGTGAAGGCGACTACGTGAAGGTGCTCGATTTCGGCGTCGCCAAGTTCCTCGAACGAGACGGCGGCGGCGAAAAGTCGGTTACCAGCACGGGCATGGTGGTTGGCACGCCGCGCTATATGTCGCCCGAGCAGCTCTGCGGACGCGCGCTCGACGGACGCAGCGACCTCTACTCTCTGGGCGTCGTGCTGTACGAGCTGCTGTCCGGGCAGGTGCCGTTTGGCTCGTTGAGCACGGCCGAACTCATCGCCCGCCAGATGAGCGAACCGGCGCCGCCCCTTTCGCTGGCTGTCGGCGACGACTCGGTGCCGCCCGCGCTCTGCGCCCTCGTCGACGGGCTGCTCGCGCGCGACCCGGCCGACCGTCCCGCGAACGCTCAGGCACTACTCGACGAACTCGACGCCATCGCGGTCGCCGGGGGCGGGCCCCGCACGACGGCCCCCGGCCCTGTCGGAGCGCCCAGCACGGTGCCTCCGGTGGCCGGGCCGCGATCGCCGGCGCCAGCGGGCAACTCGGTCCCGCCGGCCGCGCGGTCTGCCGCAGGCCCGCCCCGGCCGCGCCTCCGGGTCGGGGCGGCACCCACGCCCGCGCCGGTTCTGGCCACGACGGCGCCCGGGCGCGGCAAGGCCGGCGCGCGACCCCGCCGTTGGGCCATGCCGCCGGCGCAACTCCTCGGCATTGTGCTCGTGGCCGGCCTGGCGGTGGCGGTGGTGGTCGTTGGGCTCATGGCCTTTGGCGGTCCGGCCCCGGACGCCACGGGGACCGGTGAGCCGAGCCCTCCCCCCGTCGGTGGCGGCTTCGGTCCGGCCCCGGCGACGCCGGACGGGTCCACCGCCCTGCCGCAGGGAAGGACGGTCGCGGCGCCCGGTGGCCCCGCAGCCGCTCCGGACGTAGCGACCGGCACGGAGACGCCACCCACCGTCGACGGCGACCGGGCCGCGGCGGCCGCTCCCGCGCCAGCAACGGGCGGGCGCGGGCCGCTCGGTGCCGGACCGGGATCTCCCCCGTCCGATCTGGTGTGCCTGACCGTCCAGTCGGAGCCGCCCGGGGCCAAGGTCAGCGTGATTCGGGGGCAGGCCATGGGGGTGGCGCCGGTGCGGCTTGAAGGCCCCGCGGGCTCCCGCATGCAGATTCGCGTCAGCAAGAGGGGGTTCGTGCCGCGCACGGTCGAGTTGCTGTTCGACACGAACCGAACGGAAGGTGTGCGTCTCGAACCGGCGCCGGCCGCGCGATCGGGGGCGCCCGAGCCCGCGGTTCCGCAGCCAACCATCATTTGGTAGCGCGTCGGTTCGTTGTTCTCAGCATCGCTGTGGCGCCGGGGGGCGCCCAGCAGCCAAGATCGCCCACAACCCGAGGACCTGGCTCCGGGCGGCATATGCGGAGTCCGGGTCGGTGGCATTCCCGTGCCTCGTCTGGGCCCGCTGTTCCGGTCGTGACGGGGCGAGGACGGAGGAACCCGTGACAGGCCAAGCACATCCGCAGGTCCACGCAGGGGCACGCCCCGAGGCGACGATCGGGCGGCTGGGCGCTCACGCTGGCGTCCGGGGGGTGTGGTCCTGCTTGCTCGGGCTGCTCCTGTCGCAGTGCGTCGCCCGCCCCGACCTCGGTCAGAACGGCTGGCGCTGCCCCGACGGCCGTTGTCCGGCTGGCCAGCAGTGTGTCGATGGCGTCTGCGTCTCGGGCGCCGGCGGGGGCGACACCGGCCGGCCCGAGGTTCTGCCCGGCGACACGACCGCTCCCGACGGCGCGGCTGCCTCCGACACGACCGACGCGCCGGATGCAACGGCGGACGCGCCGGACGCACCGCTCTCCTGTCGCGATCTCGACGGCGACGGCTATCGGGTGGGCCCCCCCGGGTTTGGCTGCGAGCCGATCGACTGCGACGACGCCGTGGCGACGTGCGCCACCGACTGCACGACCGATGCCGACGCAGACGGCCGGCGCGACTGCGACGACCCGTGCGTCGACGTCGACGGCGACGGCTATGGCCAGAGCAGCCTGCCCGAAAACGGCGCCTGCCTCGGGCTCGACTGCCGCGACGATCTCGCGCGGTGCACTGCCGAGTGTACCGACGGCGATGGCGACGGCACCCCCGACTGCGCCGACGACTGCCTCGACGCCGACTTCGACGGGTTTGGTGCGGGTCCGGGCTGCCTCGGTCCCGACTGCGACGATGCCTCCCCCGGCTGCGCCTTCGACTGCGCGGCCGACGCCGACCAAGACGGACAACGCGACTGCGCCGACCCCTGTGTCGATGCCGACGGCGATAGCTTCGGCGAAGGCCCGGAATGTGCGGGCTTCGACTGCGACGACGCGGCCGCGGAATGCCATGCCGACTGTGCCACCGATGCCGATGGCGACGGCCTGCCCGATTGCGGCGACCTCTGTCTCGACGGCGACGGCGACGGCCACGGCAGCGGCCCCGGCTGCTTCCTGCCCGACTGCGACGACGGCGATTGGCGGTGCACGCTCGACTGTTCGAGCGACCGCGACGGAGACGGACAGTACGACTGCGCCGATCCCTGCCTCGACACCGACGGCGACGGCTACGGCGACGGCCGAGGCTGTCTCACGAGCGACTGCGACGACAGCCGCGCAACGTGCCACGCGGACTGCAGCGACCGCGACCACAACGGCGCGGCCGACTGCGCCGACGGCTGTCTCGACCCCGACGAAGACGGGTTTGGCGCGGGCCCAGCGTGCGCGTGCGGACGCGGGGATTGCACCGACTGCGACCCGCACGTCCCGTCTTGCACGACGGACTGCGCGCGCGACGGCGACGGCGACGGCCTGCCCGATTGCAGCGACCCCTGCTTCGACGGCGACGGCGACGGTTGGGGCAGCCCGAACGTGGCGTTCGGTCAGTTCTGCGACGCGTTGGCCGCCGCGGAGCTCGCGCTCCATCCACACTGCGCGTTTGGCTGCGTGGGCATCGACTGCGACGACGCGCAGCCCCACTGTGCGGCCGACTGCACGACCGACGTCGATGCCGATGGCGTGGTCGACTGCCAGGACCCGTGCATCGACCGCGACCGCGACGGCCACGGGGCCGGCACCGTCTTCGGCAACGAATGCGCGGGCCCCGACTGCGATGACCGCTTCCCCACTTGCACCGACGACTGCGCGGCCGACCTCGACGCCGATGGCACCCCCGACTGCCAGGACGGTTGCATCGACGGCGACCGCGACAACTGGGGCGCCACGAGGCCCGAGTTGTCCGCTTGGTGCGACGCGCTGCGCGATGGTGGTGGCGTACTTCCTCCGGCCTGCGCCTTCCCCTGCGCCGGGGCCGATTGCGACGACCTCGGGGCGAGTTGTCGCGCCGACTGCACGACCGACGCCGACCACGATTCCTTGCGGGACTGCGACGACCCGTGCCTCGACGCCGACGGCGACGGCTTCGGCTGGGGTACCGGCTGCAGCGGGCGCGACTGCGACGACGCCGCCGCCACGTGCACCGAGGACTGCACGACCGATGTCGACGCCGATGGCCGCGCCGACTGCGCCGACGGCTGCATCGACTTCGACTGCGATGGCTACGGCGTCGGCCCGGGTGGGGGTCCCGCCTGCCCCGACGACTGCTTCGACCAGTCCGCGTTGTGCACCGTCGACTGCACCGACGGCGACCTCGACGGTCGGCCCGACTGCGCCGACGCCTGCCTCGACGCCGACGGCGATCGCTTCTGCGCCAACGCCGGCCCGGCGGCCGACTGCGACGACGATTCCGCCACGTGCTGGGGCGCCGAGGGCCCGCACGCCTGCGCGCGCGACGCCGACGGGGACGGCGTGTCCGACTGCGAGGACCCCTGCGTCGACGCCGACGGCGACGGCTACGGTTTCTCGAACCTCGGCGGCGCGGCGGTGTGCCTGGGTCCCGACTGCAACGATAGCCAGGCGACGTGCGCGGACGACTGCCTCAGCGACGCCGACGGGGACGGCGTGTCCGACTGCGAGGACCCCTGCGTCGACCGCGACGGTGACGGCTTCGGCGAAAGCGGCGGGCCACCCCCGACCTGCGCCGGGCCCGACTGCCGCGACGACTTGGCCCTCGTCCATCCGGGGCGTCCCGAACGCTGCAACGGGCTCGACGACGACTGCAACGGACTTACCGACGCCGCCGACGCGGGTCTTGGCGCCGGCGATCCGCAGCCGTGCGAGGCCCAGCAGGGCGTGTGCGGCGGCGCCTCCAAGCCCGCGGGTCTCTGCGAGAACGGCGTCTGGCTGCCGTGCAACGACGCAACCTACGCGGCGCACAGTGCCTTCTACGAGCCCCGCGTCGAATCGTCGTGCGACGGGCGCGACAACGACTGCAACGGCTCGTTTGCCGGTGACGTCGACGAAGACTTCACCCTCGTCGACTGGGATTGGACGGTGCGCCGCGTGGGCGAGCCCTGCGGCACCGGCGCCTGCGCGGGCGGCACGGCCGTATGCGGCAGCGGGGTCTCGTTGCGCTGCAATTCGGCGTCGCTCGTCGCGCCCGAGCGCTGCGACCGCGTGGACAACGACTGCGACGGGCTTACCGACGCCGCCGACGCCGCTGACCTCGCCGCGTCCGACGTGCAGCCGTGCGAACTGTCCGAGGGCGTCTGCGCGGCGTGCACGAAGCCGGCCGGCCTGTGCGTGGGTGGGGTTTGGCAGGTCTGCACCCTTGCCATCTACGCGGCGTGCCGACCGCTCGACTACGAGTCCCGTGAGACCCTCTGTGGCGACGGTGCAGGCCTCGACAACGACTGCGATGGGCGTCCGAACTGCGCCGACGCCGATTGTCTCGGCCTGCCCGGACCTTCCGGACAACTCTGCGAAACAACGGCCGAAAGTTCCTGCTTCGACGGGCTCGACAACGACGGGGACGGCCTCACCGACTGCGCCGACCCGCAGTGTGCCGACCAACCCTGCGACGATGCTTTCGGCTGCACCGAAGATGACGTCTGTGCTGCCGGTCTGTGCCGCGGCACGCCGGTCGACGACGGCTGCGACGACGCCAACGACTGCACCGTCGACACCTGCGAGGCCGATGTCGGCTGCGTGTTCGCGCCTCGTGCCGCCGGCAGCGAGTGCGGCTCGCGCTACTGCGATGGGCTCCTGTGGCGGCTGCAGACCTGTCAGTTCGGCCAATGCCGCGGCACTGCCGTTGTCGAAGACTGCGCCGACCGAAACGACTGCACCATCGACGCATGCAACCCCGTGACGGGCTGTTCCTGGACCGATGTGCCCGACGGCAGCGAATGCGACGCGCGTTTCTGCGACGGGCTCGTCTACGCGAAGCACACGTGCGTCGCGGGCGCCTGTTTCCTGGTCGAGACGATCGAAAACTGCGGCGATGACGACGTTTGCACCGCGGACGCCTGCAACGCGGCCATGGGGGGGTGCTCGCACGCGGACGTTCCGGCGGTATGCGCCGCGGCCTGGTGCAGCGACGAGGCGGGCGTGCCGACGTTCCATCCCGAGCGGCGGTGCGTCGACGGGCAATGCCCGGGCGACCTGCCGGTTGCGTGCAACGACGGCAACTTGTGCACCGACGACACGTGCAACGCGGCGACGGGCTGCGGCCACGCGAACAACGCGTTGGAGTGCGCGCCGGGCGCGTGCGACGGGGCCGGCAACCTCACGTACCACGCGCGCCGGCTGTGTTCGGGGGGCCGTTGCCCGGCCGACAGCCCGGTCAACTGCAACGACGGCAACCTCTGCACCGACGACACGTGCAACGCGGCGACGGGCTGCGGCCACGCGAACAACGCGTTGGAGTGCGCGCCGGGCGCGTGCGACGGGGCCGGCAACCTCACGTACCACGCGCGCCGGCTGTGTTCGGGGGGCCGTTGCCCGGCCGACAGCCCGGTCAACTGCAACGACGGCAACCTCTGCACCGACGACACGTGCAACGCGGCGACGGGCTGCGGCCACGCGAACAACGCGGTGGAGTGCGCGGCGGCCTGGTGCGAGGGGCCAGGGGGATTGATGTTCCACCCACGTCGGCTGTGCTCGGGGGGCAGTTGCCCGGCGGACAGCCCCTTGAACTGCAATGACGGCACGGCCTGCACGGACGACTCGTGTTCGGCAACCGGCGGTTGCTCTCACGCGAACAACACTTCGGAGTGCTTTCCTGCCTATTGTCTGAATGAAACAACCTACTCTGAGGCACGCTACTGTTCGGGTGGCGAATGCGGGACCGAATCGCTCGTGAACTGCCTGGACGGCAACGCCTGCACGCGCGACACGTGCGACAACGTTAGCGGCTGCCGCCACGCCGAGTCCTGCTGTGGGGACGACATCTCGAACGACGGCGACGCTTTCGTCGACTGCAACGACTACGATTGTCGGAACGAGCCCGTTGCCGGCTGCACGCCCGCGGACATCTTCCCGACCCTCACTCCCGGTCGGTGCGAGCCGAATGGCGAGACCTCCTGCTTCGACGGCTGCGACAACGACCGCGACGGCCGTATCGACTGCGACGACTTCCACTGCTCCAACCGTTGCTGCGACACCGGCAGGCGCTGCGGGTCGCACGGCGCCTGCACGACGGACGGAGTCGTGGTCGAGAACAAGAACCTTTGTCTTGACGGCCTCGACAACGACTGCGATGGCTGCGTCGACGGCGCCGACTCGGGCTGCGGTGGCGCAGAAACGGACTACTTCTTCGGGTGCCAAAACGGCGTCGACGACGACTGCGACGGCCTGACCGACGCCGAAGACACGGCAGACTGCCCGAGCGGCGTCGCGGGCGGCCGGCCCGCGTCCCCAGACGGCCTCGAACAGGTGGGCGTCGGCGCGCCCGGGGCACCCACCGGCCCCGGTCCCTGCCGGCCATTCGGCGTGCCCGCCGCTGCGAGGGGAGGGAAGAGAGGATGACTCGGTCAGCGACCCGTACGGCCTTCCGCCCTCGCCCGGCCGCCCAGACGCCGCGCCCCGGCAGCCGCGGCCGTTGCCCCTCCGGCGGCTGGCCAGGCGCGCTGCGTCCGGCCGCCCTCGGGCTCGCCGCGCTTCTCGCGAGCGGCACGCTGTGGCTTGCGCCGCGTCCCCTCTTGGCGGCGCCTGCGGCAGCCGGGCCGACGGTTTCGCCCGAGGTGTCGCGCCGCGTCGAGACGCTTGCCGCGCAGGCCAAACGGCTGCACGCCGCGGGGCGGTTCGCGGACGCCGCTACGGCCCTGCGCAAAGCCGTGGCCCTCTACGACGCCTGGTGGCTGCGCTACAGCCTGGGGCGCGCCCTGGAGGACCTGGGCGACCTGGCGGCCGCGCGGGCCGAGTTCCTGCGCGCGCTCGCCCTCGACCCGACCGCCGAGGGGAGGACCCGCGCCGAGGAGCACGTGACCGCCGTCGAGAGTGCCCTCGGCTACGGCTCGCTCGTCGTTCGGGGCGGTCCCCCGGGGGCGCGGCTCTCGCAGGACGACGAGGAACTCGGCACGCTCCCGCTGCAAGCCCCTCTGCGCCTCCTTTCCGGGCCGCACGCCCTTCGGGTTGTCGCTGCTGGCGCGGTGCGCCCGCGGACCGTTTCGGTCGACATCGCGGCGGGAGCAACGGCCATCCTCGACCTCGACGAGGCCGAGCGCCCCCCGGCGCCCTCGCCGACCCCGCCGCCCGCCGTCGGCATGACGCAACCCGCCCGCGGCAGCCGGCCACTGGCCATCACCGGCTGGGTCAGCGTGGGCGTGGGGGCGGCCCTCGTCGGCGGGGGCACCCTGGCATGGCTGCTCGGCGATGCCGATTGGCGCAAGGCGCGCCCCGCTGAGGTCGGCTACGGCGAGGCGCAGGCGCTCGTGCACGCCGGCGAGCGCAAGCACAGCGCGGGCATCGCGCTCTGGAGCGTCGGCGGGGCGGCCGCTGTCACGGCCGTCGTCCTGCTGGTCCTCGACGCCCGCGCGACCGCGCGCGCCGCCCGCGCCGCCGCGACACCGCTCGTCTTCGGGGCGGCGGCCGTCGCCGACCATTGGCAACTCGGCGTGGGTGGGTGCTTCTGATGCCGCCTCTCGCGCCTTGAAACTCCAGCGGTTTTTTGCCCCACGGCGTTCTGCCCGGCCTTCTGGACGCTTGGGGCCGCCGTCTGGTAGACTGCCCCCCGACCCGCGGGCGCAGCACCGGTCGGGCCGCGAGCCGCGGTTGCTGTGAGCCCAACCCTTGGAACGACGGAGCCTACGTGCGGCCAACATGAAGATTTGCCCCAACTGTCAGCACCGCGGCACCGAAAACGTGTGCCCGCGCGACGGATACCCGCTCGTCGACGAGCAGCGCATCGACAAAGCCGAAGAAACCCCAGAACTTATCGGCAAAGTCTTCGAGAAGCGCTACAGGGTCATCTCGCTGGTCGGGCGGGGCGGCATGGGCTGGGTCTTCCGCGCCCAGCACACCGAGATGCGCCGCGACGTCGCGCTCAAGGTCCTGCGCAAGGACCGCAGCACCAATCTCAAGGCCATCCGCCGCTTCTACCAGGAAGCGCGGGCCTGCTCGCAACTCAAGCAGCCGCACACCATCAAGGTCTACGATTTCGGCTCGTCGCAGGACGGGTACAACTACCTCATCATGGAATTCCTGGAGGGCCGCTCCCTCCGGCAGGTCATCGACGAAGAAGCGCCCATCGACCCCATGCGGGTCATTCGCATTGCGCGCCAGATCTGCGAATCGCTCGACGAGGCCCACGAATTGGGCATGGTCCATCGCGACCTCAAGCCCGACAACATCTTTCTCACGCGCATGCACCGCAAGAAAGACTACGTGAAGGTGCTCGACTTCGGCATCTCCAAGTACATCAGCGGCGCGCGCGACGACGACAGCGGCTTCACGCGCGACGGCCGCGTCATGGGTACGCCCAAATACATGTCGCCCGAGCAGGCGCAGGGCCGCGAACTCGACCGGCGCAGCGACCTCTACTCGCTCGGCGTGCTCATGTACGAGATGCTCACGGGGCGCGTGCCGTTTGTCGCCGACACCAACAGCGCCGTGATGGTGGCGCACATCCGGGAGACGCCCGCGGCGTTGCCCGAAACGGCCGGTCTCTGGACGCTCCCGCTCGGGTTGCGCCAGATCGTCATGCAACTCCTCGCGAAGCGCCCCGAAGAACGGCCCGAATCCGCCGCCATCCTCGACGCGCGGCTTTCGGTCGTCGCGCGCCGCGGCGCCGCCGAAGCCGAGGGCACGCCCCATCCCGACGGGGCCCTGTCGCAGTCGGCGTTGGTGGTCGTGCCGGCTCCGCCGCCGCCGCCTGCCGCCTCGCCGGCGGCGACGGTGCTCGTGGCCGAAGACGGTCGCTCGCCGCTGCCCTCGGCGTTGGCCCAGACGGGTGTCCTGCCCGTGGCCGAGGGCGGCGCGCCCGAAGAGGTCGACGTCACCGCGCAAACGGCCGAATCGGGCCTCGCGGCTCCGTGGCCGGGCCCCGCGGCAGTTCCGCCCGGCGATGCCGGCGCCGCCTTGCGCGCCCAGCGCTACAAGTGGCTGCTGGTGCTCATGAGCGCGGCGGTCATCGCGGCCGGCGTCGTGGTCGCCGTGCTGCTTCTCGAACGCCAACGCACCCCGGTCGTGGCCCCGGTCGTGGCCGTGTCGCCGCGCGCGCCTGCGCCGCCCGCGCCGCCAGCCCCGCCGCCCCCCGCTCCGGTTTCGCCCGCGCCCGCGCCGCCGCCGCCTGCCACGCCGGTTGCCGTCGACGCCGGTCGGACGGCGGCGCCCGGAGACGCCAAACCGGCTGCCC
>CAYRCM010000072.1:0-24261 GCA_964422715.1 uncultured Myxococcales bacterium
TCCCCCCCCCCCCCGACGACGACGCGAGCGGGCGCAACAAGGCTGGCGATGCGCTGCGCCGGCCGCCGAAGGCCCTCGTGTTTCCGAAGGTCGAAGGCCGGCCGCGCGTCTACGTGGCCAGCGTCGAAGACGTCATCGACCTCGGGCTCGCCCCCTTCCTGCAGCGCGCCATCGCCACGGCCGAGGCCGACCCGCAGACGGCGGTTCTCGTGCTCGACATGGACACGCCCGGCGGCCGCGTCGACGCGGCCCTGCAAATCAAGGACGCGCTGCTCGCCGCCCGCGTCAAAACCTTGACGTTCGTCGACCGCAAGGCGCTGTCGGCGGGCGCGCTCATCGCGTATGCCACCGACTACATCGTCATGACCGACGGCGCCACGATGGGGGCCGCCACCCCCATCGCGCTCGGCGGCCCCACGGGCGGCGAGGTCGAAGCGGTCGACGAGAAGATGGTCTCGGCCTTTCGCAACATCATGCGCGCCACGGCCGAGGCCAAGGGCCGCAATGGCGACATCGCGGCCGCCATGGTCGACAAGGACCTCGGGATTGCGGGCATCGAGAAGCCCGGCAAGCTCGTGACGCTGACGCAACGCCAGGCGCTCGACTTCGGGGTGGCCGACCTCGCCGCCAACGCGCTGCCCGAACTGCTCGACAAGGCGCAGCTTTCCAACGCCGACGTCGTGCAGCTCGAAATCAACTGGGCCGAACGGGTGGCGCGCGCGCTGACGCATCCGGTCGTGTCGTCCTTGCTCATGAGCCTCGGCTTCCTCGGCCTGCTCATCGAACTCTACAAGCCCGGCTTCGGCATCACGGGCATCCTTGGCATCCTGTGTCTGCTGCTCTTCTTCGCGGGCCATCTCGTGGTCAACCTCGCCGGCTGGGAATCGCTGCTCCTCTTCTTTGCAGGGCTCGCGCTGCTCGGGGTCGAGGTGTTCGTCCTGCCCGGCTTCGGCATCGTGGGCGTGCTCGGCGTCGCGGCCATCGTCGGCAGCCTCATCTGGACGCTCGCGGGCCGCGACCTCGGCTTGGCGCTCGACACGGGGGCGCTTTGGGACGGCATCGTGCAGGTCGTCATTTCGCTGCTCGTTACCCTCGGGGCCGGCCTGCTCGTCGTGCGCTTCCTGCCGCGCAGCCGGTTTGGCCGGCGGCTCGTGCTCGCGACGAGCGCCCCGGCCGGCGGCGCGGCCCTCGTCGAAGCGTTGCACGCGCCGGCCGGCGAGCCGGCCCACGTCGCCCCCGGCGACCGCGGCGTGGCGCTCACCGACCTGCGCCCCGTCGGCCGGGCCGCCATCGCCGGCGCGCGCCTCGACGTCGTGACGCGCGGCGACTACATCCTGCGCGGGCGGCCGATCGAGGTCACCGCCACCGAGGGCATCCGCGTCGTCGTGCGCGAAGTCGCCGCTGCGGCCCCCGAGGCCGAAGCCGAGGCCGAAGCCGGGGCCGGGAGGAAGCCGTGACGCTCGTCATCGTTCTGTCGCTGCTGGTGCTCGGACTGCTGCTGCTCGCCGTCGAGGCGTTCATCATCCCGGGGTTCGGCATCCCGGGCATCGTCGGCGCGCTGCTGCTCATCGGCGGCGCCGTGCTGGCCTGGAACGAATACGGCACGGCGGTGGGCCTCTCGGTCGTGGGCGGCAGCGTCCTCATCGCCGTGCTCCTGTCGGTGGGCATCGCGCGGTCGCGGGCAGCCCGTCGGATGGTGCTCAACGCGCCGAACAGCGGCGACTCGGCCGACCTCGACCCGCTGCGGGCGCTCATCGGCACGACGGGTGTCGCCGTGACGCCGCTGCGGCCGTCGGGCGCCGCCGACTTCGGCGGGCGGCGCGAGCAGGTCATGAGCGACGGCGACTTCATCGCCCGGGGCATGCGCGTGCGCGCGTTGCGCGTCGAGACCAACACGCTGTTCGTCGCGCCCATCGACGACCCTGCGTCCCCCGGCCCGGCGGCCGTGCCGCCTCGGGCGCATTGACAACGCGGCCCACTCGGCACAGGGTTAACGCGACATCCGTTACTTGCAAGGCCGCGAGAGGGCGGCCGGCAGCGCAGCAAAGGAGGCCAGCATGCCGCACGCGACCCCGTTCATGGCGCTCAACATCACCCCCTACATTCCGCTCATCCTCATCTTGGTGGGCTCGCTCGTCGTCCTGGGATTGTTCTTCTACTTCGTGCCGGTGCGGCTCTGGGTGGCTGCCTGGTCGTCGGGTGCGCACGTGGGCATCTTCACGCTCATCGCGATGCGGCTCCGGCGCGTGCGGCCCCAGGCCATCATCGAGCCCTACATCAGCGCGCGCAAAGCGGAGCTGCACGTCACGACCGACCAACTCGAATCGCACTACCTCGCCGGTGGCCGCGTGCAGGCCGTTGTCAACGCCATGATTTCGGCCTCGCGCGCCAATATCGCGCTCGACTTCAAGAAATGCGCCGCCATCGACCTGGCCGGGCGCGACGTGTTCGAAGCGGTGCGCATGAGCGTCAACCCGCGCGTCATCACCACCCCGAAGATCGCCGCGGTCGCGAAGGACGGCATCCAGCTCGTGGCCATGTGCCGCGTCACGGTGCGCGCCAACATCGACCGCCTGGTCGGCGGCGCCGGCGAAGAGACTATCGTGGCGCGCGTCGGCGAAGGCATCGTGTCCACCATCGGCTCGGCCGAAACGCACAAGGAGGTGCTCGAAAACCCCGACCAGATCTCCAAGACGGTGCTCCAGAAGGGCCTCGACGTGGGCACGGCCTTCGAGATCCTGTCCATCGACATCGCCGACGTCGACGTGGGCGCCAACATCGGCGCCAAGTTGCAGACCGAGCAGGCCGAAGCCGACAAGCAGATCGCCCAGGCACGCGCCGAAGGGCGGCGCGCCATGGCCGTCGCCACCGAGCAGGAAATGAAGGCCCGCGCCCAGGAAATGAAGGCCGACCTCATCCGCTCCGAGGCGCAGGTGCCGCTCGCCATCGCCGAGGCGTTCCGCAAGGGCAACCTGGGCGTCATGGACTACTACCAGTACCGCAACCTGATGGCCGACACGCAGATGCGCGAGGGCATCGCGGGCGTCTCTCCAGGCCCCGATACCAAACGCTAGGAGCCCGGCAGCCATGGCTTCGCCGTCCCCCGTCGACCTCCCGGGCAACGCGGCGCCGCCGCGAGCGGCGCCCGACCCGTTCTGGTTTCTGCGCTCGGCTGAGCCGCTCGTGCGCCGCTTCGTGCTGAGTCTGGTGCTCGACCCACCGCCGAGCGCGCGCCGCCGGCCCCCGCCCGGCCCGCGGGGCCCCTCATGCTGACGACGGCCGGCAACAAGGCCGACTGGATCTACATCGTCGCGGCCGTGGCCTACGCGATCTTCCAGATCGTGTCGTCCATGCGCAAAAACAAGTCCGCCACCCCCAAACCCGGGCCCCGACGCAAGGCCGCCCCCGTGCGACCGCACGGGCCGGTGCCCGCCGACGATGGCGAACTGCCCCCCGAGATCTTTGCGCCGCGGCCCGTGGCGGCGCCCGTCAACGCCGACCGCGAGCAACGGGCGCGCGCCCTGGCGCTCGGGCTCGGCGCCGACGGCGAGGCGCTGCACGCGCGGGCCGAGGCACTGGCCGAGCTCGTGCGCCTCGAACGCGCCCTCACGGTGCTGCGCGCACCCGTGCTGAAGCGCATCGTACCGGGCACCCAGAAGGTGGTTGCCGCCGTGCGGGCGGCGGCCACCGAAGCGCGCGTGGCCCCCCTCTCGATCCTTCCGGTGGCCCCCGTGCTTTCCGCGCAACTTTCGGCATGCAAAGACCAAATTGCCGCCGCCGAAACGCTCGCGGCCGTACGCCGACAGCCTGGCCTGTTGGCACTCCTGGGCGATGCCGACGCGCTGCTCGACGCTTGCTGGGAACCCGTTCGCGTCCACGCCAAGGCCCAGGGTCTGCCGCTCGCCGACGTGCAGCCGCTGACGGTGCCGCTGAGCGGCGGGCTCGCCATCACGCTGGCGTTCGCCGAGGCCGGGCTTGCCCCGGTGGCCCTGCCGGCCGGTTTCGCGCGCGACGTGCGCCTCTGGCCGGCGCTCGCGCACGAAGTCGGACACCTGTTGCCTGCCCTGCTTCCCGGCCTGCGCGCCGAGTTGCGCGCGGCCATGGGGCTGCCGGCCGAACCGCGCCTCGAACGCTCGCGGCGGCCGAACGCCATCCACGCGGGCCAGGTGCGCGGGCTGCTGTCCGCCTGGATCGACGAGGTCTTCGCCGACCTGTTCGGCGCCCTCATGCTCGGCCCGGCGTCGTTTCACACGGCGCTGCACGTCTTTTCCCCCGAGCCTCACGAAGGCCAGTACCGGCCGGGCCAGCGCGACTTCCCGCGCCATCCGCCGGCGGCGCTGCGCCTGATGCTCATCCGCGCGCTGCTGCAGCAGCGCCGGCTCGACGAGGGCGTGGCGGCCCCCTGGCAAGCCTGGCTGCAGCGGGCCGCGGCGGTGGGCCAGCCCGGAGTGCCCGTGCTCACCGCCGAGGGCGCAAGCGTGCGCCTACGCCCTGAAGCGCTCGAACCGCTCGTCAACGATACGGTTGCGGGCCTGCTCGGCCACGCCTTCGAGGGTCTCGGCGGCTTCCAGTTGGCCGACATCCCGGGTCTCGCCATGGGCCCGGCGCGGCTGCGGCGCGCCCGAGAGTCGATGCAAGCCCTGTACGAGGGCGAGCCGTACGCCGGCAGCCCCCTCGACATCCTCGCGGGGGCCGTGCTCACGACCACGACGGGTACGGTCAACGCCGAAACCTTGCTGCCGCTTGTGCTGCGCTCGGTGCGCGGCATCGGCACCGGCGAAGCGTCCGCCCAGAGCGCGCCGGCGGCCGCGGCCGCGCCCGTGCGGCCCGCCGGAGCCGCGCCCACGGCCGTCGAGTGGCGCGACGCGGTGCTGCTCCAGGCGCTGCTCGGGCCGGGGCCGGGGCGGGCCCGGCACCGCGAGCTCGGCCGAAACGCCCGGCGGCCCGGGTCTCGGCCCGCCATGACGCGCCCTTGACGCGGGGCGCGCCCGCAGGTTCACGGCTGCGGCCCGCCGGGAGGGCGGACGGTCCCGGGCGTCGACGCGCCCTTGACGCGATTCTCGCGGCCCGGCAGGCTCGTCCATCGGTCCCGGGCGCCGGAGTGTCCGGGGGCCGCTGCCCCCTGCCCGAGCGGGGTCTTGCCATGCGGAGGTGCGACGAATGACTGCCCCACGCATCCTGGTCGCCGGCATCGGGGGCATCGGCGGCGTGCTCGCGGCGCGGCTCGTGCGCGCCGGCTACGGTCCGACGCTGCTCACCCACAATGCCGCCATCACCGACGCCATTTTGCGCGAGGGTCTGCGCATCACCGACCCGCGCAACACGTTTTCGGTCCCGGCCCGCGCCTACACCACGCTCGACGAAGTGCCCCAGCCCGACGAGGGCTTCGCCGCCGCCTACCTCGTCATGAAGGCCGACGCGGCCGTCGAGGCGGCGCGCGCGATCGCACCGCGACTCGGGCCGACGGGCTACGTCGTCACCTTCCAGAACGGCATCGTCGAAGACGCCGTGGCCGAGGCCATCGGAGCCGAACGGGTCGTGTCGGGCATCGTCGGTTTCGGCGCCACCATGCACGGGCCGGGGCTCTACGAGCAGACCGGCCCCGGCGACATCCTGGTCGGCGAACTCGACGGCCAGGACACCAAGCGGCTCGGCGAACTCGCGCAGGTCTTGCGGTCCGTGGGCCCGGTCGTCGTGAGTCCCAACATCCGCGGCGCGCTGTGGACGAAGCTCACCATCAACTGCACCATCACGACGCTCGGGGCGCTCACGGGCCAGACGCTCGGCACCATGCTGGCCGACCGACGGGTGCGCCTGCTCTTCCTGCGGGTCTACCAGGAGGTCGTCGACACGGCCACGGCCCTCGGCATCCGGCTCGAACGCATCGCCGCCCCGCCGACGCTGCTCTACCTGCCGCGCGACGCGAACTGGCTGCACCGCCAGGCCAAAGACCTGCTCGTGCAACTCGTCGGGCGCAAGTACGCGCGGCTCAAGTCGTCGAGCCTGCAAAGCCTCGAACGCGGCCGCAAGACCGAGGTCGACTTCCTGAACGGGTACGTCGTGGCGAAGGCGGCCCCGGTCGGCGTGGCCACCCCGGTCAACGCGGCGCTCGTCGAGCTCATCCACGACATCGAGGCCGGCCGACGCCCGATCGGCCCCGACAACGTGTGCGAACTCATCCGGCGCACGGGCTGCGATTGAGCCCGGCTGCGTGCACCGCCCCGCGCATGACCGCGGAAACGCGCCCCATGCAGACGCACGTGAGCCGCACCGAACTCCGCGCTGACGCCTGGGCGCTTGCCCTGCGCCTGCCCGGTCCGCCGGTGCTGCTCGAATCGGCCGGGCCGCTCGTCGCCGGGTTGTCGCGGTTCTCCATCGTGGCCGACGCGCCGCAGGAACGGCTTTGGGTGCGCTCGGGCGCGGTCTTTCGCGCCCGGGCCGGGGCGCCCGCCGAACGCCTTGCCGGACCGCCGGCCGCCGTGCTCGCGGCCGAACTCGCCCGCGTGCGTGTGCCCCCGCCCGACCCGCCGTTGCCGTTCTGCGGCGGCTTCATCGGTTACTTCGCCTACGAATTCGCGCGCTACCTCGAACGCGTGCCCGCGCGGGCGCAGCCGTTCGACCTGCCCGATGCCGTCTGGGGGCGGCACGACGCGGCCTTCGTCGTCGATCGCGCAGCGGGCGTCGTCTGGACCGTGGCCTGCGCGCCCACCGAGACGGCCGCGGCCGCGCTCGGGCGCGACCTGCTCGCCCGCCTGCGCCCCGCCCCGCGCCCGCTCGGCAGTTTCCGCCGCCTTGGCCCGCTGCGCTCCAACACGTCGCCGGCCGAGCACGCACGCGCCGTGGCCGCCGCCCTCGAAGCCGTGCGCGTGGGCGAAATCTACCAGGCCAACCTGTCGCATCGCTTTGCCGCCCCGGTCGCAGGCGACCCCCTGGCGCTCTACGACCGCCTGCGCCGCACGAACCCCGCGCCGTTCATGGCATATCTCGATTTCGGCGATCACCGCGTGCTGTCGTCGAGCCCCGAGCGGCTGCTGCACGTCGCGGAGGGGCAGGCCGAAACCCGCCCCATCGCCGGCACGCGCCGACGCGGCACGACCCCCGCCGCCGACGCGGCGCTCGAAGCCGAACTGCTGGCCGACCCCAAAGAACGCGCCGAGCACGTCATGCTGGTCGACCTCGAACGCAACGATCTCGGGCGGGTCTGCGAGCCCGGCAGCGTCCACGTCTCGGAGCTGCTCTCTGTCGAACGCTATGCCCGCGTCATGCACCTCGTGTCGAACGTGCGCGGCCGGCTGCGGCCCGATGTCGGCCTCGAAGCGCTGTTGCGGGCCGTGTTTCCGGGCGGCACCATCACGGGCGCGCCGAAAATCCGCGCCATCGAGGTGCTCGCCGACCTCGAGCGTGAGGCGCGTGGGCCCTACACGGGCTCGGCGGGCTACGTGTCGTTCGATGGCACGCTCGACCTCAACATCCTCATCCGCACGCTCGTCCACGTGCAGGATCGCGTCCTCGCACAGACGGGCGGCGGCATCGTGCGCGACTCCCGCTCGGCGCGCGAGTACGAGGAGACGCTGGAGAAAGTCCAGGCCCTCGTCGACGCCGTCGACGCCCGGGCGGCGGGTGAGGAGCCGCTGCCGCCCGTCCGGCACGGCGACTGGCAGCCGCCAACCCCGCCCGGCCAGGTCCGCGACGTGCGGCTGCTCGTGCTCGACAACTACGACTCGTTCACGCACAACCTCGTGCACTACGCCGCCATGCTGGGGGCGCAAACCACGGTCGTGCGCAACGACGAGAGCGACTGCGCGGACCTGCTTGCGCGCCCCGTGAGCCACATCCTGGTCGGGCCCGGGCCCGGCGACCCCGACCGCGCGGGCACGAGCCTGGCCCTCATCGCCGAGGCCGCGCGCCGCGGCGTGCCGCTCCTTGGGGTGTGCCTCGGCCACCAGGCGCTCGGCCAGGTGTTCGGCGGCGTCGTGCAGGTCGCCCCCGAAGCGCTGCACGGCAAGACGACGCTCATCCACCACGCGGAAGGCGGGCTGCTCCGCGGCGTGCCGACCCCGTTTCGGGCCACGCGCTACCATTCGCTCTACGTCGCGGGGCTGCCGTCCGGCGGGCCGCTCGTCGTCGACGCCGAGAGCGCCGACGGGCTGCCCATGGCGATGCACCACGTCGACCGGCCGCTGTTCGGCGTGCAGTTCCATCCCGAGTCCATTCTGACCGAGCACGGTCTCCAGATCCTGCTGAACTTCCTCCGGACGGAGCCTCACCCGTGACGCCCGCGCCAAGCCGAGTCGTCTGGCTGAACGGTCGCCTCGTGGCTGCCGAAGCGGCCCGGATTTCCATCGACGATCGCGGTTTCCTCTACGGTGACGGGGTGTTCGAGACCGTGGCGCTCGCGTCCGGGGTGCCGCTCTTTCTCGCCGCCCACCTGCGGCGGCTCGCGCGCGGGCTCACGACGTTGCGCATCGGCGGGGTGAGCGGGCCGCTCCTGCGGCGCGCCGTGACGGCCGTGTTGGCCTCGAGCCCAGCCGAGGACGCGGGCGTGCTCCGCATCGCCGTCAGTCGCGGACCGGGGCCGTGGGGCCCGGGCATCGCGGCCGCCGGCCCCCCCACCGTGCTCGTCGAAGCGCGCCCGGTGGCGCACGGCGCGGCCCCGGCGGCGCTGCGCCTCTGGCCGGTCGAGACAGGCGAGCGACCGCTTGCCGCCTTCAAGACCGCCAACTACCTGTTCGCGGTGCTCGCGCGCGCCGAGGCCGAGGCGCGCGGCTTCGATGACGCGCTGCTCGTGAACGCGGCCGGCGACATCCTCGAAACGCCGGTAGCCAACGTGTTCGTCGTCGAGCGCACGGGGCGGCTGCGCACCCCCGCGCGCGGATGTCTGCGCGGTGTCACCGCGGCCCTCGTACTCGAACTCGCCCGGGCCGAGGGCCTGCGGGTCGTCGTCGGGCGCCTTTCCCGCGAGCGGCTGCAGGCAGCGGCTGAGGTGTTCTGCACGAACAGCCTGCGGGGCATCGTGCCCGTGCGTGCGGTGGGGGCAACCCCGTTCGCCGAGGGCCCCGTGACGGCCAGCCTCGCGAGCGCCTACGCCGCGCGCTGCGCCGCCGAAGTGGCCGCCGGCGGCACGGGTCAGTCGGGGGTGTAGGTGGCGCGCGTGTCGGGCGATTCCCACACGTGAACGGCCTTGAGGGTGACCGGATGGACGGCGAGTGCCGGCTGCAGCTGCCCGAAGATGTAGTGCGCCAGATTCTCGGCCGACGGGTTGCGCTCGGTGAACGGCGGGACCGCATTGAGGTCGGCGTGGTCGAGCCGTTCGAGCACGGTGTGCAGCGCCTGCTTGATGATGCGGAAGTCGAGAGCCAGTCCGATGTCGTCGACAGCCGGTGCGCCGACATCGACTTCGACCGTCCACGTGTGGCCGTGGAGCGCCTCGCACGCACCGTGGTAGCCGCGCAGGCGATGTGCGGCACTGAAATGTCCTTTGACGCGGAGGGCGTACACCGCAGGGCTCCTTTCCGGGGGCCGGGTGTGACCGGCCGAGCGCGCGCATCCTACTCCGCACCCGGCAAAAGTCACGACCGCGCGTTGACTTGGAGGGGCCCCGGCTGGTAGCGTCGCGCAGCGTTCGACGGGAGGATAGCGAGGCCATGGCGGCAAGCAAGATCGGCATTTGCGACCTCAACGCGCGCAAGCAGGCCGGCCAGCGCATCCACATGCTGACCGCCTACGACTACCCGAGCGCTCGGCTGCTCGACGAGGCCGGGGTCGACTGCATCCTGGTCGGCGATTCGCTCGGCAACGTCGTGCTCGGCTACCGCGACACGGTGCCGGTTACGCTGGCCGAGATGATCCACCACACTCGGGCCGTGTGCCGCGGGGTTGCCCACGCCCTCACCATCGGCGACCTGCCGTTTGGCAGCTACCAGGCCACGGCGGCCGAGGCCGTGCGCAGCGCGAGCCGGCTCCTGAAGCGCGGTGGATGCGACGCCGTGAAGCTCGAAGGCGGCGGGGCCATGGCCGACACGGTCGCGGCCCTCGTGCGCGCCGGCATCCCGGTGGTCGGCCATCTCGGCCTCACGCCGCAGTCGGCCACGCTGCTCGGCGGCTACAAGGTCCAGGGCCGCACCGCCGAGGGCGCGCGGCGCCTCATCGAACACGCCGTGGGGCTCGAAGCGGCCGGCGCCTTCCTGCTCGTGCTCGAATGCGTGCCCGACCGGGTGGCCGAACTCATCACCAAACGCCTGCGCATCCCCGTCATCGGCATCGGCGCCGGCCCGCACTGCGACGGCCAGGTGCTCGTGCTGCACGACATGCTGGGCATCCAGGCCGGTTTCACCCCAAAATTCTGCAAGCGCTACGAAACGTTGGGCGATCGCATCGGCACGGCCGTGCGCCAGTTCTGTGCCGACGTCCAAACGGGCCAGTTCCCCGCCGCCGAACACAGTTTTGCGATGACCGACGAGGAGTTCGAGAAAATCTGATGCGCGTGGCCGTCGTGGGACCGGGAGCGCTCGGCAGTCTGTTCGCGGCGGCCTTTGCCGAGGCAGGCGCGGCCGTTACGCTCGTCGACCACGACCCCGTACGTGCCGCCGACCGCGCCGCGCGGCCGCTCGCCCTGCGCGGCACCGACGGGCACCTGCGCCAGGTGACGCTCGCGGTCGTGGGACCCGGCAGCACGCCCGCGCCACCGCCCGAGCTCGTCTGCCTGTTCGTCAAGGCTCAGCACACGGGGGCGGCGCTCGCGATGCACGCCGACCTGTTCGGCGCCGCCGACATCGCGCTCACCCTGCAAAACGGGCTCGGCAACGCGGAGGCCGTGGCCGCCCTCGTCGGTCGCGAACACACGGTGGCGGGCGTTACGGCCGAGGGGGCCCACTTCCACGACGCGCACACGCTGACGCATGCCGGCCGGGGCGAGACGGCCGTTGCCCCGCTCGTCCCCGCCGGACGCGCCCGGGCCGAGCGCGTGGCCGCGTTGCTCGCCGCCGCGGGCTTCGCCGTGCGCACGGTCGACGACATCCGCCCGCTGCTGTGGACCAAACTCGCCATCAACGCCGGGCTCAACGCGCTGACGGCGCTCCTGCGGGTGCCGAACGGGGTGCCGCCCCGCGTGCCGGCCGCCGCGGGCCTGCTCGACGCCGCCATCGCCGAGACGGTCGCCGTCGCCGACCGCCTCGGCATCCCGCTCGACGTTGCGACGCTGCGCCGCCGCGCGCGCGACGTGGCGGCCGCCACCGCCGCAAACCGCTCCAGTATGCTGTGCGACGTGCTGGCTGGCCGCTCGACCGAGGTTGGGCACATCAACGGCGCCATTGCCGCCGAGGCGCGGCGCCTGGGCCTGCCCTGCCCCGTCAACGCCGTGCTGGCGGCACTCGTCGAAGCCCTCGAAGGCAGTGCCGCCGAGCGCGTGGCCCCGGCCGCGCCAGCGGCCTGAAACTTGCGATTTCGCCGCTTCGCTCCTACTGTCGGAGTTTGTGCCCCCGCTCGGCGCGCGGGTTTCCGCAAACGCGGCAAGCCGCCGCGCCCGCCGGCCGGGACGCGCTTGCAGAGGAGTCTCGTCCGCTCCGATGGCCCTTTCGTTGCGCCCGTATCGCCGCCTCGTGACGGCCGTCGTCGACTGGCTCAGTTTCAACGAGCCGATCCGCGATCTGGCGGCCACGCTCAAACACAAGATCGCCTATGGCGAGACCGACGCGGCCTGGCTGCGCTCCCACCCGGGCGGGTTCCGCCGCGCGCTGCACAAGCGCCGCATGGGCATCGCGGAGTCGTACATCCACATTGCGCACGCCCTCGATGTGGCCAGCGCCGAAACGCGGCTCCTGGCGCTGCGCACGCTCATGGATCTCTCGCTGCACGCGAAGACCGTGGCCATGCCGCTCAACACGGCGCGCGTCCAGATCGACCTCATGAAGGAGGCCACCAAGCACACCGAGAACCGGCGCCGCCAGATGGAACTCATCGCCGACTTCTCGCTCGCCTCCTATGGCAACGAGGCCGTCATCCGACGCCTGCTGAACGAACTGCGGCTCGTCGAGGTCCCCGAAGAGGGTCGACGGCTGCGGGAACTCGACCTCGGCTGGGACGGCCACGTTCACGACAACCTCTCCGAAGGACGCAAGACCCCGAGCCAGGTGCTGCTCGACGCCTTCATCAAGGGCCTGTCACGGCTCACGCTCGTGCACTACGACCTCACGAACCGGCCCATCGTCAGCGAGGCCATGCTGGCAGGCGACATCCTCGGCATCGGGGTCTGCGTCGGCGTCGAGTTCAGCGTGGGCGACGCGCGGCAGCGACGCCACTACGTCTATCGCCCGCCGGCCGCGTCGGCCGCTGAACTGTTCGCCTTCCTCGACCGGGAACAGGAGCGGCTCGCCCCCTTCACCGCCGGGCTTGCCGAAAACCGTGCCCGCCGCCGGGCCACCGTGCTCGGGCTGCTCACGCACTTCAACCGCGAACACCTCGCCACCTTCAACGAGGACGTGGCGCCCGACGGCCCGTTTGCGTTGCACGCGCTCACCGAGGACGAACTTCAACGCGCGGCGCCGTATGGTCCCTACTCGCGGCTGCAGCTCGCCGAATTGCTCTTCGCGCGCTACGCCCAGGTGCTGCGCCGGCGGGTTCTGGCGCTCAAGGTGCAGGCGGGCGTGTACCGGCAACTCTCGCGCACCGGCAAGATGACGGGCTGGGAAGTCGAACGCATCGAGCAGCGCTATCGCGCCGCCCGCACGGCGCTCTGCGAACTCTCGCCGCAATCCTTGCGCAGCGCCTTTTTCTCCGATTCGAGCGCCGAAGACTACGACTCGGCTTTTCGCAACGAAGCCGAGGTGTTGCCGCCGCTGCGCGCGCTCGGCGGAGACATCACGTTCGTGCACCCGCTCGCCCATGGGCTGCCCGCGGCCGTCAACACGCTCGTGCACAACGCGCACGCCATCGACCAGGTCGAAGTTGTCAACATGCACGACGCCGCGAGCCGCAACCCCGAAGAAAACGTGGCGTTTTGCAGCTTCGTGCAGATCCTCAACGGCGGCTCGCGCGAGCAGGCCGAACGGTTCCTCGAAGACCAGCAAATCGCGGCCCCCGCGCCCGACGCGTTGCAGGCGGCGCTCACGGCATGCCAGGAACGGCCGCTCGTCCCTGTCGCGGGCAGCGACGCGACCGGCCGTGAGCCGTCCATCCCCGGCATGGGGTTCATCCGCGAGGCGAGCATCCCGCGGAAGTGTCGCCGGGCCTACGCGCGCACGCACTACCGCCTGCCGGCGCCCATCGCGGCGGCCATTACCGGGGTCGACGGACGGCAGCCCGACGCCCCGGAAACCGGTCCCGAACACTGCGTCTACAGCATGGGCAAGTCGCGACCGCGGCGGCCCAACCTCGTCGGCGACGAGGTGCACTTCGAGCGCGTCGGCGTGCGGCGCCTCTGGCGCTACCTCAACCCACGCGCCAAACAGGGGTTGCGCGTCGCCGCCGGCGCCGTGCCGGCCTACCTGGCCGTCGGACCGCTGTTCACGCTCATCTGGCTCGGCATCACGTTCGTGCGCAACGTGTTTGCCGACCTCATCGCCGCGTCGGGACTGCAGCTGCGGCTGTGGCGCGTCCGAGACATCAACCTCGACAACGCCAGCCAGTCGCTGTTCTGGACGGGCTTCTCCGTGCCGCTGCTCGCCGCCGTCAAACTGGGCTTCGACTGGGCCTGGCCCGGCGACACCGAGGGGCTCGCCTTCGAAGGCAGCAAGTTCTTCTTCCTGTGTTTTGCGAACGGCAGCTACATTGCCCTGCACAACACGCTGCGGCGCTTCGATCGACAGGTCATCCGCGCCAACTTCTTCCGCAGCGTGCTCGCCTGGCCCTTCGCGGCGCTCTGCGCGCCGCTCGGCAACTGGGCCGGGGTGCCAAGCATCGTCCAGACCAAGTTCTGGTCCGACGTCGTCGCGGCCGTCATCGAGGGCAGCGCCAAGTTCCGTCAGCGCATCGTGTTGCGGCGCCGCGATCTGGCCGAATTGCTGCCGCGGATCGATGCCCCCGAGCGTTCGGTGCGGCTCACGGCCATGCTCGACATCCTCTACATCTGGGCGCGCCAGCAGCGGGGCCGCACGGCGCTGGCACTGCTGCTGAGCCCGCGCTCGCAGCGCGCTGCCGCCAGGCAGGCCGCGCGGAGTGCCACCGCGGCCGCGCCGCTGTTGGGCGAGCCTTGCCTCCAGCGCCTGCTCGACGCTTTCCAGCCGCACCGCGCCCAGGCGACGCTCACAACCTTCGTCATGGAGACCTACGAACCGCGCGAGGCCATTCTGCTGACAACGCTCCTGCAGGAACGGCTCGTGCCCTTCCACCAGTGGCTCAAGACGTTTCGCGGTGCCTGGGCCCGCGCCGCACGGCCCCCCGACGGAGCCTGAGCATGGCGGCCGTCCCCTCCGGCGCGCGGCTGCGACGGCTCACGGGGCTGCTCCTCGGCAGCGCCCTGGCGGCGCTGTTGCCGGCCGTGGCTGCGGCCGGCCCGCCCGCCGGACTGGTCGTCCCGCGCGCGACGCCCGGCGCACCGCTCGTCGAAGGCTGTGCGCTCGAAGCGCGCCCTGCGATGCTCACGCCGCTCAGCGACACCGAAGTGCGCTTCGTCCTGCGCCTGCTGCACCCGCCGCCGCCCGGCCCCGGCAGCCTGGAGCTGCGCTTTGCGTTCGGCGACGGCGGCCACGCCGAACTGCCCCTCCCGGCGAATCCCGCCACCACCAGCCACGTGTACCCGGCGGGCATCAGCGGCTACGTGGCGCGGGCGCGCGTCGTCCGCCGCGACGCCGCCGGCGCGGGCCAGACGCTCGCCCGCTGCACGCTCGGCCTCGGGCTCGCCACCGCCCCGGGCACGGTCCCTGCCGCGGCCGTTCCGCCCCCGCCCCGAGACCCCGGGGCCTTTCGGTTCGCGGTCATCTCCGACACCAACGGGCCCTACGGCGCCACGCGCCAGGGCGAGGGCGTGGCCGCCGCCATGCGGGCCCTCACGGCGGACCTGCGCGTCGATTTCGTGGTGCACAACGGCGACATGGTCGGCGGCCAACGCGCGAGCCTCTCCGCCGAGCAGGTCGCCGCCATGTGGGCCGGGTACGACGCGGCCATCGCCAACCCGCTGCGCGCGGCGCAGCTGCCGCTCGTGCCCGTTGCCGGCAACCACGACGCCGCGCCCGCGGCCGCGCTGCCCGACCGATCGCTCTACGTGCGCCACTGGACCCCGCCGTCGGCCTGGCTCCGCAAACGACTGCTCGGGCCGGCCACGGGCTATCCGCTGGCCTACGCGTTCCGGCACGCCGAGAGCTGCTTCCTCGTGCTCGACGTGCCGACCGGCCGGCTGCGCCCCGAAGACCTGCCGGCGCTCGACCAATCGCTCGCGGCCTGCCGCCGGGCCCCGCACACCTTCGTGTTTGCCCACGTGCCGCCGCAGCGCTTCTCGGAACGCGACTACGGCCGCCTCCAGCCGTGGAACGCGCTCGCCGAGCGGCTGCGGCGCCACCGGGTGACGGCGCTCTTCGCCGGCCACTACGAGGTCTACTACGACGGCCTCTTCGACGGCGTGCCGCTCGTGCTGACCGGCACGCTCGCCGCCGCCTGCCAGCCGCGCCGTGACGTGCCCTCCGGCTGCCGCTGCCGCACGCTTGCCGGCTGGCCGTACTGCCAGGGCCTGTCGTTCGTACTCGTTGACGTCGGTCCGGCGGGCGCCCGCTGGTTTGCCGTGCAGGGCCCCGAATTCCGCCACGTGCTGCCCATCGAAGCGCTGCCCCCGACCGTGCTCGGCTGTCAGCGCCGGAGCCGCTGACCCCCCGCCCGGCCCCTACCCGGGTCTTGTCCGAGAGGCCCGGCACCGACCCGCGCTAGGCCCCGAGGCCCGGCGGCGGCAGCAAGCCCAAGCCGGCTCACATCAAGGCTGGTGTTCGTTCTGGAAGGTCAGCGTGTAGGCCGTGCAGGTGGGGGTCACGGACGGATTGCGGTAGACGCGCACATAGAAGTAGTCGGTGTTGTCGGCGCAGACGTTCTGCCCCGTGGTGTCGGTCGGGGTGCGGCACGGGCATTCGTGCAACCCGCCGGTCGGGATGTCGGTGAACCACTCGAAGAGCTGCGTCTCGCCGCTGCACGCCGTGGTGGCGCAGCCGCTGCCCTTGTACACGTCCATCAGGAACTCGCTGCTGGCCGTGTTGGCCAGGCTGACGCGCACATGGAAGTTGTCGCAACCGGCGGTCGTGGGGCCATCGTCGATCGCACGGATGCGGTACACGTCGACATCGCTGAGCGAGGAGATGACGCCAACGCGAGTGGCATCGTCGGTGGTGACGTCGTCGTGCAAGTCGCCGACGTCGGTGAACTGCGCGCAGACGTTGTTGGTCTCGTAGGTGTCGGGCGCGCACTCGCAACCGTTGGCGTACTGCCCATCGAAGTTGCCGTAGCCCGTGTCGCAACCCGTGATGGTGCAGGACCCCGTGAGGCACTGCGCCTGGGCATTCGGCGGCGCAGGACACAGCGTGGTATGGGCGACCTCGGCCGCGTCGATGAGGCTGTTGCAGTTGTCGTCGATGGCGTTGCAGATCTCGGTCGCCCCATGGCGCACGGCGGCGTTGAACGGCGCGCAGTCGGTGGCATCGCCGTCGCCGTCGTTGTCGTCGTCGCCGTCGCAGGCGTCGCCCTGGGTGTCGCCATCGTAGTTGGCCTGGTTCGTGTTGGCCACGAGCGGGCAGTTGTCGCTGCCGTCGGCCACCCCGTCGTTGTCGTCGTCGCCGTCGCAGGCGTTGCCCTGGCCGTCGCCGTCGGTGTTGGTCTGGTCGGCGTTCGCGACGAGCGGACAGTTGTCGCTGCCGTCGGCCACCCCATCGTTGTCATCGTCGGGATCGCACGCATCGCCCATGCTGTCGCCGTCGGTGTTCGTCTGCGCCGCGTTGGCGACAAGCGGGCAGTTGTCGGCCCCGTCGGCCACCGTATCGTTGTCGTCGTCGGGGTCGCACGCATCGCCCATGCTGTCGCCGTCGGTGTTCGTCTGGGCCGAGTTTGCGACAAGCGGACAGTTGTCGGCGAGATCGTTGACGCCATCACCGTCGTCGTCGGGGTCACAGGCATCGCCTTGGGCGTCGCCGTCGGTGTTGGTCTGCGCCGCGTTCGCGACGAGCGGGCAGTTGTCGCTGCCGTCGACCACCCCGTCGTTGTCGTCGTCGCCGTCGCAGGCGTCGCCCTGGCTGTCGCCATCGGTGTTGAGCTGGTCTTGGTTGTACGTCATGGGGCAGTTGTCGCTGCCGTCGACCACCCCGTCGTTGTCGTCGTCGGGGTCGCACGCGTCGCCCATGGCGTCGCCGTCGTTGTTTTCCTGCTGCGGGTTCGCAGCCAGTGGGCAGTTGTCGGTGCCGTCGTTGAGCCCGTCGTTGTCGTCGTCGGGGTCGCACGCGTTGCCGGCCCCATCGGCGTCGGTGTCGGTCTGGTCGGGGTTGAAGACCGAGCGGCAGTTGTCGGCGGCGTCGGGCACGCCGTCGTTGTCGTCGTCGGTCTCGCAGGCATCGCCGATGCCGTCGGCATCGGTGTCGACCTGATTCGGGTTGTAGACGACCACGCAGTTGTCGACGAGGTCGACGACACCGTCGTCGTCGTCGTCGCCGTCGCAGGCATCGCCGAGCCCGTCGTCGTCGGTGTCGGTTTGCCCAGGGTTGGCGACGGTCGGACAGTTGTCTTCGCTGTCGACCACCCCATCGCCGTCGACGTCGGTGTCGCAGGCATCGCCAAGGCCGTCGCCATCGGCGTCGGCCTGTGTCGGATTGGCCACGAGCGCGCAGTTGTCGGCCGTGTCGGCGATGCCGTCCCCGTCGTCGTCGGTGTCGCACACGTTGCCCCGCAGGTCGCCGTCGGTGTCGAGTTGGTCGGCGTTGGCAGCATCGGGACAGTTGTCGGCCGGGTTCAGCACACCGTCGCCGTCGCGGTCGGCGTCGCAGACGTCGCCGAGCCCGTCGGCGTCGGCGTCGGCCTGATCGGGGTTCGCGACGGTGCGGCAGTTGTCGGCGTCGTCGGCCAGGCCGTCTTCGTCGTCGTCGGCATCGCAGGCGTCGCCGCCGTCGGCGAGTCCGTCGGAGTTGATCTGGTCGCGATTCGGCGTGAGCGGACAGTTGTCGACGAGGTCGGCCACCGTGTCGCCGTCGTCGTCGGTGTCGCAGAGATCGCCCTGGCCGTCGGCGTCGGTGTCGATCTGGTCGGGGTTCGCGACCTGGGTGCAGTTATCGGAGCCGTCGAGCACGCCGTCGTTGTCGTCGTCGAGGTCGCAGGCGTTGCCGAGTCCGTCGTCGTCGCTGTCGGTCTGCCCGGGGTTCGAGTGCAGCGGACAGTTGTCGGCCCCGTCGGGAATGCCGTCGCCGTCGTCGTCGCCGTCGCAAGCATCGCCCGTGCCGTCGCCGTCGGTGTCGACCTGGTCGGCGTTCGGTACGGCGGGGCAGTTGTCGTCGGGGTTGGCCACGCCGTCGCCGTCGCGGTCGCCGTCGCACGCGTCGCCCGTGCCGTCGCCGTCGCCGTCGGCCTGGTCGGCGTTGCCGACCGTCGGACAGTTGTCGTCGCCGTTCGGGACCCCATCGCCGTCGAGGTCGCCGTCGCACGCGTCGCCCTCGCGGTCGCCGTCGGTGTTGGCCTGGTCGGCGTTCGGCTCGTCGGGGCAGTTGTCGGCCGTGTCGCCGACCCCGTCGCCGTCGCGGTCGAGGTCGCACAGGTCGCCCGTGCCGTCGCTGTCGGCGTCGGCCTGGTCGGCGTTCGGCACGAGCGGACAGTTGTCGTCGACGTCGGCGACGTCGTCGCCGTCGTCGTCGCCGTCGCAAGCATTGCCGACCCCGTCGTCATCGGTATCGAGCTGGTCGGCATTCGCGTCGCTCGGGCAGTTGTCGCTCGCGTTGGCCACGCTGTCGCCGTCGACGTCGCCATCGCAGGCGTCGCCGATGCCGTCCTGGTCGGCGTCGGTCTGCGCCGGGTTCGGCACGAGCGGACAGTTGTCGGATGCGTCGACGAACGCATCATCGTCGTCGTCTTCGTCGCACGCGTCGCCGGCGAGGTCGCCGTCGGTGTCGAGTTGGTCTTCGTTGGCGGCGTCGGGGCAGTTGTCGTCGTCGTTCGCGAGATCGTCGCCGTCGCGGTCGGCGTCGCACACGTCGCCGATGCCGTCATCGTCGAGGTCGTCTTGGCGATCGTTCGCGTCGAACGGGCAGTTGTCGGACGGGTCGATGACCCCATCGTCGTCGTCGTCGTCGTCACAGGCGTCGCCGGCCCCATCGGCATCGTTGTCGGCCTGGTCGGGATTGGCGTTGCTCGGGCAGTTGTCGACCTCGTCGAGCACCCCGTCGCCGTCGTAGTCGCCGTCGCAAGCGTCGCCGATATCGTCGCCATCGGCGTCGGCCTGGTCGGGGTTCGCGACGACCGGACAGTTGTCGTCGTTGTCGGGCACGGTGTCGTCGTCGTCGTCGTCGTCGCAATCGTTGCCGGCGCCGTCGCCGTCGACATCGGTCTGGGCGGGGTTGTAGCTCAGCGGGCAGTTGTCGGCCCCGTCGGCCACCCCGTCGTTGTCGTCATCGGTGTCGCAGGCGTCGCCCTGACCATCGTTGTCGGTATCGACTTGCAGCGGGTTGACGACCAACGGGCAGTTGTCGGTGGAATTCGGGATGCCGTCGTTGTCGTTGTCGTTTTCGCAGGCATCGCCCTGTCCGTCGCCGTCGGTGTCGACCTGATCGGGGTTGTGCACTGCGGGACAGTTGTCGCTCGGGTCGCCCACGGCGTCGCCGTCGTCGTCGTCGTCGCACGGGGCGCCGGCCCCGTCGTTGTCGATATCGACCTGATCGGGGTTGGCGTGGAGCGGACAGTTGTCGCTCGCATCGGGCACGAGATCGTTGTCGTCGTCGAGGTCGCAGGCGTCGCCCTGGCGGTCGAAATCGTTGTCTTCCTGGCCGAGGTTGGCATCGAGCGGACAGTTGTCGGCGCCGTCGGCGATGCCGTCGCCATCGTCGTCGCCATCGACGCAGTCGGCCTCACCGTCGGCGTCGGTGTCGGGGAAACCCTCATCGGCCTGCCCGTCGCAGTTCTGGTCTTGGCCGTCGCAGCGCTCGGCCTCGGGCGTCGGCGCGGAGCAACTCTCGACGCCAGCGGTGCAGAGGGTGGTGCCGGGGCAGGAGCCGGCGTCGTTGGCGATGGTGCACCGGACGCCGCCCTGGTCTTCGTCGGTGGCCCCGTCGCAGTCGTCGTCGTGGGCGTTGCACGATTCGACGGCGGCGAGCGGCGCATCGCAGGCGCTGAGGCCGGCGTCGGTGCAGCGGCGTTCGCCCGGACACGTGCCGGCCGCGCCGGTGTTGGAGCACGCGGTGCGGGCGCCCTGGGACACGGCCAGCGCCGTGCACGTGCACTCGCCGTCGTCCTTGATGCAGAGCGTGGCGCCGGCCCCGAACTGCTCGCTGCGGTCGGCGCACGAGAAGCCCGAGGGGCACGGCTGGCGCACGCTGCACGCCGTGGCGCAGAAGCGCCCGACCTCGGGCCCGTAGTCGACGCAACGGTCGGCGAGACTCACGCTGCCCAACGTGCAATCGGTGTCGGCGAGGCAGGGCCGGCACAGATTGAGGTGTTGCGGCAGGCAGATGAAGGCCGGGTCGGGATCGCGACTGACCGGCTGGGCGCACACCCAGCCCTCGGGACAGCTGGTGACGCACACCTCGCTGCACACGCGCCCGTCGGGGCTCAGCACGCAGTAGCCCGAGAGGCATTCGTCGTTGTCGTCGCACGGCCAGCCGAGACAGCCCGGGCAGGTCTCGATGTCGCTCGGGGACAGGTCGCCCGGCGACGTGTCGAACTTCAGGGTGTCGGTGCCGCCCGGCAGGTCGAAGGGCAGACCGTCGGGCGCAGCGCCGTCGGGGGCCAAGTCGGGGCGGACGATGCCGTCGGGCCCGCCGAGATCGCCCGCCGCGACGTCGCCGCCGCCGTCGGATTCCCCCGGCCGCCCCGTCTCGGTGCCACCGCAACCGAAAAGGAAAGCCGCTACCGCTACCCCCAGCCACACGCCCGTCCACGCCCGTCGAAATACGCCCGTCATGACCACGTGCCTCCTGCGGGTGCCCGCCCTCGGCGCCGCCGCGGCGCGGCGCCCGGTCACAAACTCGTTATGGTAGCAGAAACGCGCCGCGCACGCCGAAGCGGACGGCGCAGGCCGACGTACGGCGAGACGCAGGGGGTCAGCTCAGGCGGGCAATGGCCTCGCGCACGACGCCTTCGTAGCGCGCCCAGACCTTCTCGACTTCGGCGATGACCATCTTTTCGATCTGGCCGCCGAGCAGCGGGATCTTGATTTCTACGTTGAACTCTTCGCTGACGCTGCAGGTAGCGCCGGCGGGCACAATGCGGATCTTGCCCCACACCCGCGCGCGCTCGCCCTGCGCGCCGACGTAGGTCCAAGACGCCTCGCGCGCCGCGAGATTCCAGGTGTACGTGCTGGTGGCGCGTTCGGTCTTGGACCGATCGATGCCGGTGACACCGCGGGCGTATTCGACGGTGCCGACTTTCAGCACCAGCGTGCCGCTCGCCGCCGGCACCGTCTGCACGGTGCATTCGAGCGCCCCGTTGGACTTCTCGCGCGCCACCTGGAAATCGCTGTCGGTCAGCACCCGCAGCAGCGTGTCGGCGCTGGCTTCGTAGCGCGTCGTCTTCTCGAACCGCTTGGCCATGAGCATCCCTCCCGGGTCTAAGCCGTCGACGTTCGACAGGGGCCCAAGTATGGCGGAGCGCCGCCGGGCGTCAAGGCCGCTCCGGCCGGCCCGGGCTGGGGTTCCGGTCGCAAGCGAGCTCGACGTGTCCGGCCGAGCTGGTGTAGAAGGGAGGCCCCGCGGCGTGCCGCGGCCCGGAGCTCGAAGGATCGAGCCGGCCGCGCAACGCGGAGGAGTGCCGTTGTGGTGCCGGCCGCGTCCCGGGCAGGTGCAGCCGGTCGCGCCCCGTGCGCGCCGCCGCTCTGCCGCGCGGGGCCCACCGAACCCTTGCCAGACGGAGAAAGAACGTCATACTCAGGCACGCGGTTCGCCCGCCCGCTCGCTTCCGCCCCGAAAAAAATCTCCGGGCGGTGACAGATCCGGTTCCGGGCGGTGTTGCAGGAGTGGAGCCCAGGAGGGATGGCAGGTGGCCATCGACGTGGAGGCCTTCTACCGACGTTACGGCCCAATGGTGCTCCGGCGCTGTCGGCGTCTGCTGGCCGACGAGAGCTTGGCCCTGGATGCGATGCACGACGTCTTCGTCCAGATCATGCTGCGCGAGCAACAGCTGCAGGCCACCGCGCCCTCATCCCTGCTGTTTCGCATCGCGACGCATGTTTGTCTCAACCGGCTCCGCGCCACGGCCCGACAGGCGCGGCGCGACGATTTGCTCGGGCGCATCGCCACGGCCGCCGATCCGGCACCGCAGTCCGACGCCCGCGTGGAACTTGCGCAGATCTTTGAAGGTCAACCCGACTCGACCCGCGTCATGGCGGTATTGCACCTGCTCGACGGCCTGACGCTCGATGAGGTGGCCCGCGAGGTGGGTCTGTCGGTGTCCGGTGTGCGCAAGCGGCTGCGCAAACTGCGCACGCACGTCGAGGAACTGGGAGGGGTGTGAGGCGTGTCGCCCGACGTCAAACCCATTCCCGACTACGTTCTCGAACGCTGGCTGCTCGGCGACCTGCCCGCGGCCGAGGCCGAGGCGCTGCGCCAGCGCGTGGCCGCCGAGCCGCTGACGCAGCAACGGCTGGAGGCGCTCAAGGCCTCCAACGACGACATCCTGACGGCGCATCCGCCCGCACGCGTGGCGGAAGAGATCCGGCGGCGCATCGCTGCCGAGGCCGCCCGTACGGCGGCGCCCGTTGCAAACGCTACGAGCCGCGCGAGCGACGCGGCACGTTCAGAGACGTCCCCCGCGGGAGGCACCGTCGCGACTCCTGGGGATATCCGAGGCAAGTCGGTCAACCGGCCCGGAGGAACAACTATGAAGATCGTTTGTGAACAATGTGGGGCGCGCTACGCGGTTCCCGACGAACGCGTTCG
This sequence comes from uncultured Myxococcales bacterium, assembly GCA_964422715.1. Lineage (GTDB taxonomy): Bacteria > Myxococcota_A > UBA9042 > PWKZ01 > CAYRCM01 > CAYRCM01. The sequence goes on from CAYRCM010000072.1 coordinate 23,031, forward strand.
TGGGCGCGGCAAGATCTTCCGCATCTCTTGTCGCCGATGCGGCGCCCCCATCTCGGTTCGCGGCCAAGAGCCCGAGGCGGCTCCCGCGGCCGAGGCGTCCAAAATCGAGTGGTTCCTCGTGCTGGATGGGGAACGGTCGGGGCCGCTCACCCAGGCCGATGTCGAGGCCGCCGTGCGCGATGGCCGCGCCAAGCCGACCACCTACGGCTGGTGCAATGGCATGGACAACTGGAAGAAAATCAACGAGATCGAAGAGTTGTCCAGTCTGTTCCCGACGCCGGTGGCGCAGCCGACCCTGGGGGCCGCCCTCGAGCCCGAGGCGCCCGAGGGCGACGGCCCAACGGTCATGCAGGCCGTGCCGAGCCCCGAGGAGCTGGGTGCCGAAGCGGCGGCCGCCGCCCGCTCGCTCTTCGAGAGCAGCGACGGACCCGAAGAAGACGCCGAACCCACGCTCATGGACCAGGCCCCGGTGACCAACCTGGGCCGCGGCCTTGGCGTGGGCGTGGCCATCGCCGACCGCGAAGCGGCGGCGTCGGCGCAGCGCGCCATCGAAACGGCTGCGCTGGTCGGCAGCCCGGCGGCGCTGCTTGCGCCCGTGTCCGCGATGGCGCCGGTGGCCGACGAGGCCCCGGCCGCGGCAGGCGGGGGCGACGACCTGTTCTCGAGCGTCGAGGGCGGCGACGAAGGCGTCGTGTCGTCGGCGGGCGAAGGGGCCGGCCTGGCTGTCAGCGACGGCGGCGCGGCGGGGGCCCAGGCGGGAGGTGGCGCCGGCGTCCACCAGCGGCGCGAGTCGTCGGTGCTGTTCTCGCTCGACGCCTTCACGGGCGGCGCGAAGGCGCCCGAGGCCGTGGCGGGGCCGGCCCGGCCGAGCCTGCGCGAATCCGACCTCATCGACATCCGCGAGATGGCGCGGGCGCAACAGGAAGCCCGCCCGACGGGTGACCTGTTCGGCGACGGTGGCGGGGTCACGGCACTGCCCGATGTGGCGCCGATGATGCTGGCGCAGATGCCCATTCTGCGCGAGCGCAGCAAGACCCCGTGGATTCTGCTGGCCGCCGGCCTGGCGCTCGTCGCGGCAGGCGTGCTCGTGTACTTCCTCGCGTTCCACAACCGTGGCGAAGCGCCACCGGCAGCGGGCACCGGCCCCGCGGTGGCAACCGCCCCGGCCGGCCCCGAGCAGCCCGCGGCCCCCGCGGCTCAGCCCGACCCCGCGGCGCCGGCCGGCGAACCG